>NZ_JBHFJB010000104.1:112076-119488 GCF_057334555.1 Pseudomonas sp. AGC41 | reverse complement strand
ACCGGGGGCGTCTTTTCAAGCTGCTTCAGCGAAGCGCCTTGCGATTGCGCGACACCAGCAATGGCACCAGCACGACGGTGAGGACGAATGCCACCAGCGCCCATTGCGCCAGCGACAGGCCGAGGATCGGTGGGTACGGGGTGGAACAGAAACCATCGACCTGAAAGCCCAGCGGGAAGATCTTCGCCAGCGGCAGGCTATCGACAATCGGCTGCAACACATCCACGCCGCAACTGACCGCGGGGAAAAACTGGGTGTACACATGGTGCCCGGCCACCCCTGCCCCCGCCAGCGCGCAAAGCACGACCAGGCCTTCGAACACCGTCAGGCTGCGGCGCGTGCGCATGGCCGCGCCGATGAAGGCGAAGATAGCGATCAGCAACAACGCATAACGTTGCAGGATGCACAGCGGGCATGGCGCTTCACCAAGCACTACCTGCATATATAAAGCACCGCCGATCAGACCCAGGCAGATCAACCCCAGCAGCACCAGATAGCGCCGCTCACGGCCCAGCCGCAGCATTTCCTCACTCATTGCGTTTCCCTTTGATAGGCATGGATCGACGCGCGGCCTTGCGGCGACCGGCGCGCCTTCGGATGGCCGAAGTCTACACGCAGATCGTGAACGAGCGCAGTCGGCAATGTGAGAGGGAATAGACAGGAAGGAGGTTAAGCGGGGATTAATTCCAGCGCAGCGGCGGTCATGTCGCCGCTTTCGCGAGCAGGCTCGCTCCCACAGGTCATGCGTCGTGCATGAATGTTCCGGATAACGCAGATTCTCTGTGGGAGCGAGCCTGCTCGCGAAGAAGGCAACCCGGTCACCCGGATTGCCCTGGCATTTATTCCAAAGCAGCCGCCGGCCCGAAAAATTCATAGCGGCTTTGTTCCGGCGGTACGCCCAGCGCCTTGAGGTGACGCTTGATGGCTGCCATAAAGCCCTTCGGCCCGAGGAAGTACGCGTCCAGGTCACGCTGCTCGGGCAACCACTGCGCCAGTTGCTCTTCACTCAACAGTCCTACCTTGTCAGCCGCCGGCCCTGCGCTGTCGTGCTCGTCATAGCAGTAGAAGCGCTTGAGTTGCGGGTGCCGCTTGGCCAGGTCGTCGATCCACTCGCGAAAGGCATGGACCTGCCCATTACGCGCGCAGTGGATGAAATGCACCGGGCGCTCGGTTTGCAGCGCCGCTTGCAACATCGCCAGGGTCGGAGTGATGCCGACGCCGCCACTGATCAGCACCAGCGGCTTGTCGCTGGCGGTGAGGTAAAAATCTCCCGACGGCGGAAACAACTGGATGCTGCTGCCGATCTGGAAGTGATCGTGCAGGTAATTGGACACCCGTCCGCCCGCCTCGCGCTTGACGCTGATGCGGTACTGGCCATTGTTCGCCAAGGCCGACAACGAATAGTTGCGGCGCACTTCTTCACCGTCCAGCACCAGCTTCATACCGATGTACTGGCCGGGCTCGGCTTGCAGGATCGGTCCCTTGTCCGCCGGTTCGAAGTAGAACGAAGTGATTTCCGCGCTTTCCTGCACCTTGGCCGTCAGGATGAACTCACGTTCACCGCGCCAGCCGCCGGGTGCCGTCGCCTTCTGGTCATACAAACCGGTTTCGGCCCCGATCAGGATATCGGCCAACTGGTTATAGGCAGCGCCCCACGCCGAAATCACTTCCGGTGTAGCGATCTCTTCGCCCAATACCTCGGCGATCGCCCGCAGCAAGCAGGAGCCGACAATCGGGTAATGCTGTGGCTGGATCTGCAAGGCCACGTGCTTGTTGACGATCTTCGCCACCAGATCGCCCAACTGGTCGAGCTGATCGATGTGCCGCGCGTACATCAATACACCGTTAGCCAGCGCACGCGGCTGGTCGCCGCTGGCCTGGTGAGCCTGGTTGAACAGCGGGCGCACTTGCGGGTATTCGGACAGCATCATGCGGTAGAAGTGAGTGATCAGCGCTTCCCCACCGCTCTCAAGCAAGGGGACAGTGGAACGGATGATGGCGCGTTGTTCTCGACTCAGCATGGGTGACTCCTCGCGTGGTACAAATAACAGTTACCTATGCCTATCAGTTTTCATGCCAAAAATTTTTACCTTGAATTTCATATAGTTGAAGATGATGTAGTCATATCGACAAGACGACGTATATAGTCCATATGACTAGATGGAGTCATTATGACCGCAACTTCCTTGCTGACATCGCTATTGCCGCTAGTGGCCGACCTGTCCCGCGAACTGCCTGAAGGCGAGCGCTATCGGCGCCTGCTCGGAGCGCTGCGCAGCCTGCTGCCTTGCGACGCCGCTGCACTGTTGCGCCTGGACGGCGACTGCCTCGTCCCACTGGCCGTGGATGGCTTGAGCACCGACACCCTGGGCCGGCGATTCCGGGTCAGCGAGCATCCGCGCTTCGAAGCTTTGCTGGCCAATCCGCAGCCCACTCGCTTCGCCACCGACAGTGACCTGCCCGATCCGTACGATGGGTTGGTGGAAGGGCTGGATGAGCATCTGGAGGTTCACGACTGCATGGGCTGCCCGCTGTTTGTCGATGAGCAGCCCTGGGGCTTGCTGACCCTGGACTCGCTGGACCCGGAGCGCTTCGAGCCTATCGATCTGAGCGCGCTGCAAGCCTTCGCCAGCCTCGCGGCCGCCACCGTCAGCGCCGCCGAACGCATCGAGCGCCTGGCTTTGAGGGCCGAGGACGAGCATCGCCGCGCCGAGGTCTACCGTCAGGCCAGCGGCCAGCAGCAGCGCGACATGGTCGGCCAGAGCAAGACCCATAAACGCCTGGTGGAGGAGATCAAGCTGGTCGGGGGCAGTGACCTGACGGTACTGATCACTGGCGAAACCGGCGTCGGCAAGGAATTGGTCGCCCAGGCCATTCACGCCGCCTCCAACCGTGCCGACCAGCCGCTGATCAGCCTCAATTGCGCGGCATTGCCCGACACGCTGGTGGAAAGTGAACTCTTCGGCCATGTGCGCGGCGCGTTCACCGGTGCCACCCAGGACCGGCGCGGCAAATTCGAGCTGGCGGATGGCGGCACGCTGTTCCTCGACGAGGTGGGCGAACTGTCCCTGACCGTCCAGGCCAAATTGCTTCGCGTGTTGCAAAGCGGCCAGCTGCAACGCCTGGGCTCGGACAAGGAGCACCGCGTCGATGTGCGCCTGATTGCGGCGACCAACCGCGACCTCGCCGAGGAAGTGCGCAATGGCCGTTATCGAGCCGACTTCTACCACCGGTTGAGTGTCTACCCGCTGCAAGTGCCGGCGCTGCGTGATCGCGGGCGCGATGTGCTGCTGCTCGCCGGTTTCTTCCTGGAACAGAACCGCTCGCGCATGGGCCTTGGCAGCCTGCGCCTGACCAGCGACGCCCAGGCTGCGTTGCTGGCCTACGATTGGCCGGGCAACGTGCGCGAACTGGAACACCTGATCGGTCGCAGCGCGTTGAAGGCATTAGGCAAGCATCCGGTTCGGCCGAAGATTCTGAGTTTGAGCGCCGATGATCTGGATTTGCCTCACGCAGTCCCGGAAAATGCTCCGACCAATAGCCTCGCGCCAGCCTCCACGGGGACCGTATCCGGTGATTTGCGCCAGGCTACGGAAAATTATCAACGGCAAATGATCAGCGCCTGCCTGGAACGCCACCAGCACAACTGGGCCAGCGCTGCCCGGGAACTGGGCCTGGATCGGGCCAACCTGGGGCGGATGGCCAGGCGGCTGGGCCTCAAATAGTTTGCCGAGGAGATTTTGTGGCGAGGGGGGGTGCTCCCGCTGGGTTGCGAAGCAGCCCTCACCTGCAGCGCGGTTTCGAATTTGCGACCGCTGCGCGGCCGAGCGGGAGCCCCCCCCCCCCCCACAAAAGCAGCGTTACGTGGACAGTGCTGCAGCGACCCATGCGATCGACAGGCTTTCACCCTAAAGCCTGCCACCGACAAGTCGATAACCCGTTATCAAAAGCTGTCTTGGCGATCTTGATGCTCGCCCCACCTTTTTCCACAGAAGGTTTTTATGTCTTCCAACAAAGCCCGCGCAGATTCCCTTTCGCTTCTGCTGTTTACCTTGCGCAGCGGCAAGCTGATGGCAATCAACCTGCTCAAGGTCAGCGAAATCATTCCCAGCCCGCCCCTGACCAAATTGCCGGAGTCACACCCACACGTAAAAGGCATCGCCACATTGCGCGGAATGTCATTGTCGGTGATCGACCTGAGCCGCGCCATTGGCGAGCGGCCGCTGGAAGACCCGGACGGCGGGTGCCTGATCGTCACCGACGTCAGCCGCTCCAAGCAGGGCCTGCACGTGCAGGCGGTGAGCAAGATCGTGCATTGCCTGACCACCGACATCAAGCCGCCGCCCTACGGCTCCGGCGGTGTGCGTGCGTTCATCACTGGCGTGACCTCGGTGGACGGCACGCTGGTGCAGGTGCTGGACATCGAAAAAGTCATCCATGGCATCGCCCCGGCGCAAATCGAGACGGCGCCCACCGAGCTAAGCATGGAAGACGCCGAAGTCCTCGGCAACGCCCGGATCCTGGTGGTCGATGACAGCCAGGTGGCACTCCAGCAATCGGTGCATACCCTGCGCAACCTGGGCCTGCAATGCCACACCGCCCGCAGCGCCAAGGAAGCCATCGATTGCCTGCTTGAGCTGCAAGGCACGGTGCAGGAGATCAACCTGATCGTTTCCGACATCGAAATGTCCGAGATGGACGGTTACGCCCTCACCCGGACCCTGCGCGAAACACCGGACTTCGCTCACCTCTACGTGTTGTTGCACACCTCGCTCGACAGCGCGATGAACAGTGAGAAAGCGCGGCTGGCGGGCGCCAACGGGGTCCTGACCAAGTTCTCCTCGCCGGAACTGACCAAATGCCTGATCACGGCGGCCAAGGCCGTCGCCGAACAAGGTCGCTGAACCTGCCCGCATCCCGATGGTGCGCCGAGTGCACGAGGCTGCGAGTTCGCGGCCTCGATATCGTCCCAACCTCAGGCATACTCCTGCGCTGGCCTCCCAGAACAAGGATCTTGCCGATGAAAGTACCCTGCCTGATTTTTTTCGCCCTCAGCGCCCTGGCTGCCCAGGCTCATGCTTCCAGCTCCGATGCCTGGGCTGCCTACGACAAGAAGGTCCTCGCCAGTTGCATCAAGGCCAGCGGTCTGAAAAATGCCGAACCGGTCGGCAGCCCCGCGCAATTCGACGACCGGGTGGGCTACACCGCGCTGTTGCTGCAAGGCCAATACCCGCAAAAGCACATGAAAGGCGCGACCGGCACCGAGCTGTGCCTCTACCGCAAGAAAACCAAGAGTGCGTTCGTGACCGAATGGGACTCGATCCGCCCGACCGAAACCTCCCGATGAATGGCGCATAAATTGCTTCGCATGGTTTATCACGGCGTTTTTCTGTCGCCGCTCTAGCCAATTGCCTTCGGTCAATCAATGAACACGACGTTTTCCTGCGTAGGGTGCGGTAAATGCTGCACGGGCCATCACGTCCCCCTGACGCTCGACGAAGCCAGGATGTGGGCGAATGATGGCGGCCAGGTGATTGTCCTGGTCGAGGCCTTCCTGCCCAATGGCCTCGGCCTGCCGGTGGCGCAACGCGAGCACGCCGAACGGCGCTCGGCAGTAGTGCGCAGCGGCGCCAGCGAGGCCCGCGTGGCGATCACTTTCGCCGCCTACAACCCCGGTCCTTGCCATAATCTGGACGCCGACAACCTGTGCCGCATCTATGAGCGCCGGCCCTTGGTGTGCCGCATCTATCCCATGGAAATCAACCCGCACATTCCTCTCGATACCGCCGCCAAGGATTGCCCGCCGGAGTCGTGGGAAACGGGGCCGCAGCTGATCGTCGGCGGTCAGTTGGTAGACCAGGACCTGGCCCGGTTGATCGAGCGCTCCCGCCAGGCCGACCGTGAAGAGATCGCGATCAAGGAACGCATCTGCGTGTCCCTGGGCATCCGCACCACCGCGCTGAAGGGCGACGGCTTCACCGCGTACCTGCCGAACATGGCGGCGTTTGCCGCCGCCATCGATCAGGCTCGCGCGCAGCCATTGAATCAAGAGGCGGGTGAATGGCAGTTCCATTTGTCCGGTGATGACATTGCTCGCCAGGTCACCGACAGCGGCGCAAGTGTGGCCACCGAGGAGCCGCTCAACTACGCGTTTATTTCGCTGCGGGCCGCCTGACTCTGTAAAAAGGCCCCAGTGAAACAAAGGTCCCTGTGGGAGCGAGCCTGCTCGCGATGGCAATTTATCTGCCGGCCTATCGGTGCCTGACACACCGCTATCGCGAGCAGGCTCACTCCCACATAAGCTCAATCCAAAAAGGAAAAGTGTGGCGCTGGGATGCGCTGTCCCTCTCGCCTAACCCGCGCCAGGAATGTTAGCGTGCTTGGTATTCTCCGCAGATGAGCCTTGCACGATGAAAAAAACCGTACTTGCCTTCAGCCGTATCACGCCCCCCATGATCGAGCGCCTGCGCCAGGACTTCGACGTGATCGTGCCCAACCCGTCGAACGGCGACATCAATGCGCAGTTCAACGAAGCCTTGCCCCATGTCCACGGCCTGATCGGCGTTGGCCGCAAGCTCGGCCGCGAGCAACTGCAGCACGCCACGAAGCTGCAAGTGGTCTCCAGCGTGTCGGTGGGCTACGACAATTACGACCTGGCGTACTTCAATGAACGCGGGATCATGCTCACCAACACTCCCGACGTGCTCACCGAAAGCACCGCCGACCTGGCGTTCGCCCTGGTGATGAGCAGTGCCCGGCGCGTCGCCGAACTGGACGCCTGGACCAAGGCAGGACAGTGGCAGGCGTCTGTCGGGCCACAGCTGTTCGGCAGCGATGTGCATGGCAAGACCCTGGGCATCGTCGGCATGGGCAACATCGGCGCGGCCGTTGCCCGGCGTGGTCGACTGGGGTTCAACATGCCGATCCTCTACAGCGGCAACAGTCGCAAGCCCGAGCTGGAAAACCAGTTGGGCGCACAGTTTCGCGAACTGGACCAGTTGCTGGCCGAAGCGGACTTCGTCTGCCTGGTGGTGCCGTTGAGCGAGAAGACCCGCCACCTGATCGGCCAGCGTGAGCTGTCGCTGATGAAACCGAGCGCCATCCTGGTGAACATTTCCCGCGGCCCGGTGGTGGATGAGCCGGCGTTGATCGAAGCCTTGCAGAACAACCGCATCCGCGGCGCCGGGCTGGATGTCTACGAAAAGGAACCGCTGGCCGAGTCGCCGCTGTTCCAGCTGAAAAACGCCGTCACCTTGCCGCATATCGGTTCGGCTACCCATGAAACCCGTGAGGCCATGGCCAATCTGGCCGTGGAAAACCTGCGTAGTGCCTTGCTGGGCGAACGACCGAAGAACCTGGTCAACCCGCAAGTCTGGAAATAAGCGGGCCGAGTACTCACTGTGGCGAGGGAG
>NZ_JBHFJB010000104.1:106017-112056 GCF_057334555.1 Pseudomonas sp. AGC41 | reverse complement strand
CCCCCCCGCCACAGGATTCATACCGGACGTTGTGGCTTAACGAGCCAGCGCGACTTTCGCGGCCACGGGTCGCGACTTGCGAAACACCAACACGTTGCCCAGCATCACCAGCACCAGTCCGACCAGCGCCGGTGCCGTCCACTGATAACCCTCGACGAAAGCCGAGACATTCAACGCCACCACCGGGAACAGCACGGTGCAATACGCCGCCCGCTCCGGCCCCATGCGCCCTACCAGCGTCAGGTACGCGGTAAAGCCGATGACCGAACCCGGGATCACCAGGTACAACAGCGAGCCGACGTAGCGCGTATTCCATTCCATATCGAACGGAATGCCCTGGAACAAGCACCACACCGACAGCATCGCGGCCCCGTAGGCCATGCCCCAGGCGTTGGTGGTCAACGGCTTGAGGCCGGCCTTCTGTTGCAGGCTCGACAGCATGTTGCCCGCCGAGAAACACAAGGTGCCCAACAGCGCCAGCGCCAATCCGAGCAGCGTTTGCGGACTTGCGCGGTGCCCGGCCAGCTCCGGCCAGAACAACAACGCCAGCCCGAAAAGCCCCAAGGCGCCGCCCAGCAACACGTTGCGGGCGATCCGCTGGCCAAAGAACACCCGCGCATTCAAGGCGTTCCAAAGGGTCGCGGTGGAGAAGACCACGGCGATCAGGCCGCTGGGAATCCACTGGCTCGCGGTCAGGAAACACATGAAGTTGATGCAGAACAGGCACAGGCCCTGGGCGACGCAGATCAAATGACCGCGCCGGTTCATGACCTGCAGGCGGCGGCTGAGCAGGAGCATCACGAACAGGATCAGCGCGGCGAGGCCGAAGCGATAGACAATCGACACGGGAATGGCGACGACGCCCAACTGCAGTTTCAGAGCGATCCAGGTGGTGCCCCAGATGAGCACGGTGAGCAGGTACAACGAAAGGTTCATGGGGACGACTCCTGACAATGACGGCCAGTCTCACGCCGATACCTGCCTGGCGCTTGCGTAAACTTGCGGTTTTTATCAGGGACAGGCTGGCATGGGCGCGTCGAGGGAGTAGGATTCGAGCTGGAGAAACGAATCATGACCAGTCTGCAAACCCTGCAAGTCTTCCAAGCCCTCAACAGCTCGCCCAATGCTCGCCTGGAGCACAGCGCCGAGCTCGGTGACGGCATGGCGGCGGCTTTGTGGAGCAACCATCACGACGCCCGTGACTACGAGGCGCCAACCCACCATACGCTGTCGTGCTACATCGCCGGCGGCACCGGCACGTTTCGCCGCGAGCGTCCCGACACCACGGGCGCGCCCGGCAAACTCTGCGTGTTACCGGCCGGGCATGAATCAGCCTGGGTGATCAACGGCGACATCCGCCTTGCCCACCTGTATTTCAGCCCCGAGCAATTCGCCATGGGTTGCGTCACGCTGCTGGATCGCGAACCGCGGCAAGTGCAATTGCACGAGGCAACCTTTCTCGATGACCCGCGCCAGGCACAGCGCTTTCGACAGTTGATCGAGCTGAACTGGGCCGAACCGGCTGAACGCCTGCTCAGCAGCAGCCTGGCCCATGAGCTGCTCAGCCACCTTCTGCTCAATCAGGTTGGCCAGCGCCACGGCTTGCGCCTGAAGGGTGGGCTCGCCGCGCACCAGCGACGCTTGCTGGTGGATTACATCGACGCGCAATTGGCCGAAGCCATCAGCCTTGGTCAACTCGCCGCGCTGTGTGCCCTGTCCGAATACCACTTCGCCCGGATGTTCCGCGAAACCTTCGGCCTGCCACCGCACCAGTACGTCCTGGCGCGGCGTCTCGCTCGGGCGCGGCACTTACTGCGCCATACGCTACAACCGTTGGGCGAGGTAGCTCTGGCCTGCGGATTTGCCAGCGCCAGCCATTTTACCAACCGTTTTCGCCAGGCCCTGGGGGCAACTCCCGGGGAATATCGGCAGGCGTTTTTGCGCTAGCGCATCCATGTGCGAGCGAGCCTGCTCGCGAAAGCCCGATCCGGTCCACAACCGAAAGGAAACACTCATCCCGATTGCCGTTTCCCTCTGTGCGCCCCTACAATGCGAACAATTCTTGTTCTCTAGCACAGCTCAGCGCTGTCGGGATGTTCCTCGTTGCCGCCTGCACACACCGTCGAAGTGCTCTACAACGCCCACCACAGTTGGCTCAACGGCTGGCTGCGAAGAAAACTCGGGTGTCCCGACAGCGCCGCCGATCTGGCCCAGGACACGTTCATGCGCGTACTGGCCGCGCGCGATCCGCAGCCGGTCCTGGAGCCCCGTGCATTTCTCACCACCATCGCCAAGCGCGTATTGTTCAACCATTACCGACGCCAGGACCTGGAACGCGCCTACCTCGACACCCTCGCCCAGATGCCGGAGCAAGTGGCACCGTCGGAAGAGGAGCGAGCGATCATCCTGCAGACCCTGCTGGAGCTGGACCAACTGCTCGACGGCCTGCCGCGTGCGGTCAAAAAAGCGTTCCTGCTGGCGCAGATCGATGGCCTGACCTACAACGAAATCGCCCGTGAGCTGGGTATCTCCCTGGCGACGGTCAAGCGCCACCTGAACAAGGCAGCGATGCGCTGCTACTTCGCCCTGTGAACCCGTCGATGCCCAGCGCGCCGAACGTCAGCGCGCAAGTCGCCGAGCAGGCGGTGCATTGGCTGCTGGAAATGCAGCAAGGGCCACTCGATACGCGCCAGCAGCAAGCCTGGGAACAGTGGCTCAATGCACACAGCGAACATCGCCGCGCCTGGGAGCATATCCAGCGGGTCAACCAGCGGCTGCGCAATGTGTCTTCTCCGTTGGCCCATGCGACGCTCAACACACCGAAGTCGGCAACGCGGCGCCGGGCCCTGAAGATGTTGTTGCTGCTGGGTGCCGGCTCGGCCGTGACCTGGGGCCTGCGTGAACGCCAGTTGTTGCCGCCATTGCTCGCCGATTACCGCAGCCCGGTGGGCGAGCGGCGTCGCCTGGCGCTGGATGACGGCAGCCAGTTGCAGCTCAACAGCGGCAGCGCGGTCGATATTCGCTTCGACGCTCAGCGCCGCCTGATCCGCCTGCTGGAAGGGGAGCTGTTGTTGACCGCAGCCCAGGACCCACGCCCCCTGCAGGTGCTGACCGCCCATGGCCTGCTGGAAAGCCACAACGCCCGCTTCAATGTGCGTGAGTATGCAGACCACACCCAGGTCGCAGTGTTTGCCGGCCAGGTGGACATTCGCGGCAGGCACGGCCCGGCTTTTCTGCTGGGGGCTTCCCGGCAAGCGTCCCTTGGCATCAACGGCACCGGTCCCGCCACGGCGCTGGACGCCAACAGCGGTGCCTGGACGGAGGGCATGCTGGTCGCCGCGCACATGCGCCTGACGGACTTCCTGGAGGAGCTGGGCCGCTACCGACGCGGCCAGCTGCACTGCGACGAGGCGGTCGCCAACCTTCTGGTCTCCGGAACTTATCCGCTGGATAACAGCGAGCGAATCCTCGATCTGCTGGAAATCAGCCTGCCGGTAAAAGTGCGGCGTTTCACCCGCTATTGGGTCACGGTCGAAGCTCGCGCTTGAGCCCATGGCGGCCCACCCCAAAAAAAATGATTTTCCAGTGAGCCGTTTCCCACACCTCGGGTGACAGAGAAGGAAAGCCACTTCGATATAACCTTCTCGGGACTCCCATCCATGCCGCAGCAACCCACCCGTCTCACTCCGCTCGCTCGCGCCGCGCGTCAACTGTTCCTCGGGGCCAGCTTGAGTTTCGTTGCACTGCCCGCCGTGCTGGCTGCAGAGGCCAAGGCCTATCACATCGCCCCGTCGTCGCTGGAAAACGCTCTCAATCAATTCGGCCGCGAAGCCGGCGTGTTGATTTCCTTCGGCTCGCAACTGACCGGCGGCCTGCAGAGTCGCGGCCTGGAAGGCAGCTACAGCCCCGAGCAAGGCTTGCACGCGCTGCTCGAAGGCACAGGCCTGCAAGCGCGGCCCGAGGGGGACAATGCTTTCAGCCTGCAACCGGTTAGCAGCACTGCGCTGGACATCGGCACCACGACCGTGGTCGGTGACTGGCTCGGCGATGCCGCGCCGACCAACGTCTTCGAACACCCCGGCGCTCGGGACGTTATCCGCCGCGAAGAATTCGAACGCCAGGGCGCGACCCAGGCCCGGGACGTGCTCAATCGCATTCCCGGCGTCAACGCACCGGAAAACAACGGCACCGGCAGCCATGACATGGCGCTGAATTTCGGTATCCGTGGCCTCAATCCGCGCCTGGCTTCCCGCTCGACGGTACTGATGGATGGCATTCCAGTGCCTTTCGCGCCGTATGGCCAACCGCAGCTGTCCTTTGCTCCCGTGAGCATGGGCAACATGGACGCGGTGGATGTTGTGCGCGGCGGCGGCGCGGTGCGCTACGGCCCGCAAAACGTCGGCGGCGTGGTCAATTTCGTGACCCGGGCGATACCCGATGCACCGACCGTCAAAGGCGGTTTCCAGACCGAGGCGAGCCCGTCTTCCAGCCACGACGGTTTCAAGACGTCCGCCAATCTGCTCGCCGGCGGCACCGCCGATAACGGCCTGGGCGGCGCCCTGTTGTATTCCGGCACCCGCGGCGGCGACTGGCGTGAACACAGCGACACGCAAATCGACGACCTGATCCTCAAGGGCAACTATCAGCTGGACGAGGCCAACAGCTTCAACGCCATGGCCCAGTATTACGAAGGCGAGGCCGACATGCCCGGCGGCCTGAACGTGGCCGACTACAGCGCCGACCCGTATCAGTCCACCCGCCAGAAAGACCGGTTCTGGGGTCGTCGTACCCTGGTCAATTTCGGCTATCGCTACCAGCAGGACCGGCGAGAATTCACCGCCAATACGTTTTTCACCAAGACCTTGCGCAGCGGCTATCTGGACCAGGGCACCTTCCTGTCGCTGTCGCCTCGTGAATACTGGGTACGCGGCCTGGAAACCCGTTTCGCCCAAGGCTTCGATCTCGGCCCGACCAGCCACGAGGTCGGCGTCGGCTATCGCTATATCAACGAAGCCGGCCATGAACTGCGCTATCGCACACCGATCGCCAGCAATGAGTTGCCGACCACCTCCAGCCGCAACGACCGCGATACCCGCGGCGGAACCGAAGCCAATGCGTTTTTCATCGATGACCGGATCGATATCGGCAAATGGACGATCACGCCCGGCATTCGCTACGAAATGATCGAGTCGCAGCAAACCAACAATCTGACCAACGTGAAATACAAAGGTGACTACAACACCGCCCTGCCAGCGCTGAATGTGCTGTACCACCTGACCGACGAATGGAATCTGTATGCCAACACCGAAGGCTCGTTCGGCAGCGTGCAGTACAGCCAGATGCCCAACCGCGTCAGCAGCGGTGAAGTAAAGCCGGAGAAAGCCCGCACCTGGGAGCTTGGCACCCGCTATGACAATGGCAACCTGCGGGCGGAGATCGGCGCCTTCCTGATCAACTTCGACAACCAGTACGAAAGCAACCAGACCAACGATTCGGTGATCGCCCGGGGCGAGACTCGCCATCAGGGCATCGAAACCAGCATCAACTATGCCCTCGACGGCCTGAGCCCGGCGCTGGCCGGTTTTGACGTGTACGCCACTTACGCCTACGTCGACGCCACCATCCGCGAAGACGGACCGAACAAGGGCAACCGCGTGCCCTTCTCCTCCAGGCACAAAGGTACGCTGGGCGTGGGTTACACGGATGGGCCGTGGAAGCTGAACCTGGACAGCACCTACCAGAGCGCACAGTTCGCCGACAACGCCAATACCCGCGCTGAAAGCGCCGATGGCAGCACCGGCAACATCCCCGGCTACATGCTGTTCAGCAGCCGCGCCGCCTATGACTTCGGCCCGCAACTGTCGGACCTGAACCTAGCGGTGGGTGTGAAGAACATCTTCAATACCCAATACTTCACCCGCTCGTTCGACGACAACAACCGGGGCAAGTACGTAGGGGAACCGCGCACGTTGTACGTGCAGACGTCCGTGGCGTTCTGATCCGGCCACGGTGGGATCGCGGAAACAAGACGGGCCTGCG
>NZ_JBHFJB010000104.1:101526-105997 GCF_057334555.1 Pseudomonas sp. AGC41 | reverse complement strand
GCCCCCTCTTCGGTGAGTAGATTTAGATGAACGAGGTCTAGCTGTTAAGCGCGGCCCGTTCGTTCTCAAGGAATTCTTCTTCCAGCATGGCATCAGCAAGTGCAATCGATTCGGTCTGCCCGGTGGTTGCGGCGCGCTTGCCACGCAATTTGCCGAACAGATGCTCCAGTTTATGTTCCAGCTTGGTGGCTGCGCCTTCGATCGCAAGTTCCAGCGACTCGGCCTTGTGCGTCACGGAAATTGGCTGGTGGCCTTTTGGCCGAGCCTCAAGTTGGCAACGCAAATCATGGGGACCTGGCTTGTCGCCATTCTCATCTCCCAAATGAACCTCGACCCGTGTCAGGTCTTCTTCGTAACGTTCGAGCGTGCTTTCAATGGTAGTACGTACCCACTCCTCCAGTCGGATGCTGCTTTGAATATGGTTATCGCTGTTGACTTGGATTTGCATAGTTCATCCCTTATTCGGCTAGCTCGCCAGGGGCCAATCGACGTTAGCGCAACGGCCCCTTGAGTACAGAGTCGGGCTGGCGGAAGAACAATTCAACCCCCGAAAAAAGATAAATATTCATTTGCAAATAAAGCCGGACAACGCGCAATAGCATTGATACTGTCGGGAGTTACCCCGCCCTGCCTGTTCATTCCAATCCGCCTGCGTGCCCTGCACCGTCAGCGAACATCGGCCTGCCAGTGCCCCGAAACGGGCTGCCGCCATAGCCGCATCCCAGAGCATTGCGCGTCCAGGCGCCGTGATCATTGTCCGACAGTTTTTCCGGCATGCCCCTTGCTACCTTCCTTGCAGGAGGCGCTGCGGGCTGCGATCAGCGGGTCAACCGCCTGCCCGCCCCGGAATCTGGCGATGGATACGATCATGGAATGGCCGATGGTCCGGTGTTGCGAACTAATCCTGATCATGGCCGGTCAACAACTGCACGTTCAATCAGGCGGTGACGCATCATGGACAACCCTTTTCAGATCATTACGGACGCGTTCGCGCCGCAATACCAGATCAACTTGAGCATCCAGGGTCTGGACGGCAGCATCATGCTGACCTTGTCCAAGGCCGGGCGTGTCGTTGCCAAGCGCATGATCAGCGCGCAGCAGCGCAACGACCCGGAACGGCTAAAGCGCCTGGTGCAGAGCATTCAGTTCGGCATTGCCATCGAGCAGGGCCACAGCGCCGTGGCCATCCTCGAAGCCATGACCGGCGGCGACAACATCAAAGTGCCGCCACCGCAGGCACAGGGCCAGGCGTCCAGCGCCGCAGGCCTCTAGATTTCGCCCTTCTCCACTTCGGCATGCTCGCTCGAACCCGCGCCGACCTTACGGTGCGGGTGTTCGATCTTCACCGAGGGAAACTGCGACGAAGCGTAGCGCACCACCAGGATCGCGAACGCCAGCAGCAGGATGCCGCCGCACAAATAGATGATGCCCAGGTCCGGCGGGCTGTGATGCGAAACGTTGGAAATCAGCAGGCGCGTCAACGCGGTGATCGCCACGTAGATGAGAAATCGCACCGGCATGTGGTTGGTCTTGAAATAAATCCCGACCATCGCCCCCAACTCCAGGTAGATGAACAGCAGGAGGATGTCGTCGATCTTGATATGGCCCTCCTCGATCATCTGCAGGAACTCCATCACGGCGGCCCATGCCGTCACCGCACCGATGGCGAACAGCGCCAGGTAGTGGAAGGTCTCGACGAACAGGTTGCCCAGGGATTCGGCCAGCTGGTGGACATTCTGGCGCAGGTTCTCGGCCCAGTTGATTTTCACGATGTAATTTCCTTAGGTCGACTTGACCGGATGATGCGGGTTGGACGTGACGGTTGTTCTGCATGCAGAAAAAAGGCCAGCGACCGGAATGAGATGGCACAGCGCTGGCATTCGACACGTTGGCGACATCAAGCGGTCCCGTCGCGGGAACGTTTGTCCAGGGCGACAAACGTCGAAACCGGTCTACATTAAAAAGCCACTATTCAAAGCGTCAGGATTCGCTTATCCTTTGGCCTGTATATAAATACAGTAGTCACAGACAAAACCAATGTGAAGGCATGTGAGGTGGTGAATGGCCGTCGAAGTGGTATACCGCAGCAGCCGAGATCTGGAGCGATTGTTCATGGATAAAGCCGAAGCTGACCGTCATGACAAAATGCTGGAACTCGCTGAATTGCTTGCAGAAGTGCTGCAAAAAGCCGTTCCATCGCTAAGCGAACAACAGGTGGAGGAAGCCGGCATCTACATGGCGAAGAATCGCGATGTGTTCGCCAAGGCATTCAAGAGCCAGCCAGATGCTTTGTCCGAACTGCTCAATCCGTCGGACGAATGATCAAAAAGATCGCAGCCTTCGGCAGCTTCTACACCATGTAGGAGCTGCCGGAGGCTGCGATCTTTTTTTATCGGTACAACAAACGCTCCGCGAGCTCGTCAGCCACCCTGGCCGGTGAGCGTTTTTCGGCTTGGGCATGGGCGAAGACTTCCGTGAGCCGGGCGCCGATCTTGGCGAGATGCGCCGTGATGGTCGGCAGCTCTTCGCCGCGGTGTTTCAAGGCAACATAGATCAGGCCACCGGAATTGATCACGTAATCTGGCGCATAGAGGATCCCGCGTCTTTCCAACTGGTCAGCGACCTGCAGGTTGCTCAACTGATTATGCGCCGAGCCGGCAACGGCCGAGCAGCGCAGTTGCGCCACGCTCTGGCTGTTGAGTACCCCGCCGAGGCCGCAGGGAGCCAGGATGTCGCAGGGGGTACTGAGCAGTGCGTCGTTGGCGATGGGATGGGCGCCAAGTTGTTCCATCGCCAGTTGGACTTTACCGGGGTCGATATCGCTGACCAGCAGTTCGGCGCCCGCCGCATGCAGTTGCTCGGCCAGCGCATAACCGACATTGCCCAAGCCCTGAATGGCCACCCGCAGGCTTTCCAGGTTGTCGCTGCCCAGGCGAGCCATGGCGGTGGCGCGGATCCCGGCGAACACCCCCATTGCCGCGTGAGGCGCCGGGTCTCCCGCGGCAGTGGTGCTGGTGACATGGCGAGTCTGCTGGGCGATGCAGTCCATGTCCGCCACCGATGTGCCGCTGTCGATGGCGGTAATGTAGCGACCATCCAGCTGCTCGATGCAGCGACCGAAGGCTTCGAACAGCGCCGCGCGGCTCTCGACATGCGCCGGGCGCATGATGACCGCGACGCCGCCTCCCACGGGCAGGCCGGCCAGCGCGGCCTTGTAGCTCATGCCCTGGGCCAGGCGCACGGCGTCAGCCACGGCACTTTCGTCGTCGGGGTAGGAAAGATAACGACAGCCACCCAGGGCAGGCCCAGGACGGCTGCAATGAATGGCAATAACCGCCTTCAACCCGGTCGCCGGGTCTACGCTCAAGTGCAGCGATTCAAGGCGGGAGCTTTGCATGAGAGCAAACATCGACAGGCTCCCGAATCACTTTTGTCTGTTTCGCCAGTATAGGCGTGCGGTCGAAAATTGCTGGAGTACGCCGGAATAACGCGGCATAAACCTCTGTCTTTTGGGCATAACCGGCTACCGCCTCTTTACCGGACTGGACGAAACCTCGTGGCAGAGCTAAAACGAGGCATAGTCCGGAGACTGTGATGAAACCGCGCCAAGCCTTTTTTGACTGTCTGCACCGCTCGCCACCGGCGCTGTTCGAAGCCGCCCTGTGGATCGCCGCCGAGCATGATCGTGAAGTGGACGTGCCGGCGTTATTGAAGGATTTCAGGGATCTGCAACAGCAAGTCAGCCATGGCCTGCCGATGTTGCCCGTCAGCGAACTGGGCCAGCCGTTGCTGCGGCGCCTCAATGACCTGGGCTTCGCCCAGGACGACGCGACGCCGCTACGGCCTGGTGCGGCGCTGCTGAACAAGGTCCTGGTCCGCAAGCGAGGGCAACCGCTGGCCCTGGGCCTGATCGCCTTGGAATTGGCCAAAGGCCTGGAAATCCCGATGACCGGCGTCAACTTCCCCGGCCATTTCCTGCTACGCGTACCTGGCGCGGATCATCTGCTCGACCCCTGCGGCGGTCGCCGCTTGTACCCCAATGACTGCCGGGACTTGCTGCATCGCCAATACGGCGCCAACCTGCCGCTCAAGGCCGAGCACATGGTCACCGCCGAGCCGATGCAGATGCTCCAGCGGCTGTCGCGCAATCTCAGGCAATTACACCTTGCGAACGACGACTACATCGCCGCGCTCGTCGATGCCGAACGGGTGCTGGAATTGGGTAACGCCAGCGCCGCCGACTACCTGGCCCGCGCCAGTCTCTACCAGCGACTCGATTGCCCCAATGCCGAACGTTTCGATCTCGAACATGCATTGATGCTCAGTGACGACCCGATCCAGCGGATCCGGCTGACCGAGCGGCTGGGGCATCTGCCACCGAATACGATTGTGCATTGAGCCCCCGCGGCCCATTACACACCCTGTGGGAGCGAGCCTGCTCGCGATGACGCAGGCAGCCTCACCATCAGAG
>NZ_JBHFJB010000104.1:90019-101495 GCF_057334555.1 Pseudomonas sp. AGC41 | reverse complement strand
CCATCAGAGTGTCTGAGCCACCGCTTTTGCGAGCAGGCTCGCTCCCACAGAGGGGCTCAGGGAGTATCAGGCTGACTCGCCGGATGCGCTTGCTGGAACGCCGCATGCCCTGCCGCCAACGCCGCCACCCGGCGGATTCGCGGATACGCTTGCAACGACACATTAAACCGCTCGGCCGCATACAACTGCGGAATCAGGTAAACGTCCGCCAAGCCTGGCGCCGTGCCAAAACAATAGCCGTCTTCGCCAATCAACTGCTCCACTGCGGCCAGCCCTTGGCTGATCCAGTGCCCGATCCACTCCGTCACCTGCGTTTCGTCGTGGCCCCATTGCCTGAGCTGGTTGAGCACGCTGACGTTGTGCAGTGGATGGATGTCGCAGCCGATCAGCGCGGCCACACCACGCTCATGTGCGCGAAGCACGGGGTCACGGCTGAGCAACGGTACCTGTGGATAACGTTCCTCCAGGTACTCGATGATCGCCGGAGACTGAACCAGCAAAGCGCCCTGATCGGTACGCAGCGCGGGTACCCGCCCCTGGGGATTGATCCCCAGGTAAGCCGGCTGGCGATGTTCGCCCCCGGACGGCGCGATCAGGTTGACCGGCAGGGCCCGGTAATCCAACCCTTTGAGCGCCAGCGCAATGCGTACCCGATAAGACGACGTGGACCGGTAGTAGGTATAAAGCTCCATGCTGCCCCCTCAATGCGCCGGCAGGATCTTGCCACGGCATTCGCCGAAACCGATGGAGGCGACACCTTCGCGACTGCAACGGGCACGCAGGATGATTTCATCGCCGTCCTCCAGGAATTTTCGGACTTCCCCGGACGGTAGTTCGATCGGCTTTTTGCCGCCCTCGGTGATTTCCAGCAAGCTGCCGAACTGACCGCTTTGCGGCCCCGACAGCGTACCCGAGCCAAACAGATCACCCGCTTGCAACTGACAGCCGTTGACGCTGTGGTGCGCAACCATCTGCGCCACCGTCCAATACATGTATTGCGTGTTGCTCAGCGTCATTCTATGAGCCGGCAGGTTCTGCTCGCGCATGGCTTCGGTCAGCAGCAGGACTTCCAGCTCGATATCAAAGGCTCCGCCAGCCTGGTCACGCTCGTCCAGCAGGTATGGCAACGGCTGGGGGTCGCCTTCCGGGCGCGCCGGCTGCGGGCGACGGAACGGCTCAAGAGCCTCGGCCGTCACGACCCATGGCGAAACGCTGGTCAGGAAGCTTTTCGACAGGAACGGTCCCAGCGGCTGGTACTCCCAGGCCTGGATATCCCGGGCCGACCAATCGTTGAGCAGGCAAAAACCGCCGATATGCTCGGCCGCATCGCCGATGGCAATGGGCTCGCCCAGGGCATTACCCCGGCCGATCCAGATACCCAGCTCCAGCTCATAATCCAGTCGCGCACAGGGGCCGAACGTCGGCTCGGCCTGCCCAGCCGGCAGAGTCTGGCCCTTCGGGCGGCGTACATCAGTGCCGGACGGTCGGACCGTCGAGGCCCGTCCGTGATAGCCGATGGGAACGTATTTGTAATTCGGCAGCAGCGGGTTGTCCGGACGGAACAGCTTGCCGACATTCTGCGCGTGCTCGATGCCGACGTAAAAATCGGTGTAATCATTGATTTTCGCCGGCAGATGCATCTGGCAGTTCGCTGCCAGCGGCAACAGCTTTTCACCCAGAGCCTGGACCTCGTCCCGCCGGGGACTGCCCTCGCGCAGCAGTTCCAACAACTGCTCACGCACGGCTACCCGGGCGCCGCGGCCAAGGTCGAAGAACCCATTCAACTGGCCGTCCCGCATGGCCAGGATGGCTTCGCGCGCAGCA
Organism: Pseudomonas sp. AGC41; assembly: GCF_057334555.1. Classification (NCBI taxonomy): domain Bacteria; kingdom Pseudomonadati; phylum Pseudomonadota; class Gammaproteobacteria; order Pseudomonadales; family Pseudomonadaceae; genus Pseudomonas; species Pseudomonas sp. AGC41. The sequence goes on along the minus strand of NZ_JBHFJB010000104.1, from coordinate 99,671 downwards.
CCATCGAACAGGCCAGCTCGCAATGCTTCCTGCAGGTCGAAAATCCGATCACCGATGGCGACGCCGCTGCGCGGGGTTTCGCCGGCCGGACTGAAGATGCCCAGCGGCAGGTTTTGCAAGGGGAAGTCGGCATGGCCGTTGGCGGAGTCGACCCAGCTACGGGTGGGGGAAACTTGAGTCATGAATTATCTCCGGGTCGGGTCGAAAGTGACCGGCAGCGAGGCCCAGCAGGCGTCGTAGTCAGTTTGCAATTGTGCGCAGTCCAGGGCGAAACGGCTGGGACGCAGCACTTGGCTGGTCTCGAACATGAAGGCCATGGTGTTGTCGATTTTTGTTGGCTTGAGCTCGGCATTGATCGCCTTGGTGCAGGTCTCGCCATCCGGGCCGTGGGCGCTCATGCAGCTGTGCAGCGACGCGCCGCCCGGCAGGAAGCCCTCGGCCTTGGCATCGTAGGCGCCCTGGATCAGGCCCATGAATTCATTCATCAGGTTGCGATGGAACCACGGCGGACGGAAGGTGTTTTCCGCCACCATCCAGCGCGGCGGGAAAATCACGAAATCGAGATTCGCCAGGCCATGGACGCTGGTGGGCGATGTCAGCACGGTAAAAATCGAAGGGTCTGGATGGTCGAAGCTAACCGTGCCGATCGTGTTGAAACGGCGCAAGTCGTATTTGTACGGCACATTGTTGCCGTGCCAGGCCACCACGTCGAACGGCGAATGATCCAGCTCGCAAGCCCACAGCTCACCGAGGAACTTCTGTACCAGCGTGGTCGGTTGCAGGAGGTTTTCGTAATGGGCTACGGGAGCCAGGAAGTCTCGCGGATTGGCCAGGCCATTGCTGCCGATCGGCCCGAGGTCCGGCAGGCGCAACGGCGCTCCATGGTTCTCGGCGATGTAGCCGCGGGCTTGTGAGTCGAGCAATTCGACGCGAAATTTCAGCCCCCGAGGCAGCACGGCGATTTCCAGCGGAGCCACTTCCAGCACACCCAACTCAGTGGCGATGCGCAGCCGCCCCAGTTGCGGCACGATCAGCCATTCACCGTCGGCATTAAAGAACACCCGCTCCATGGAGCGGTTGGCGCAGTAGTGATAGACGCTGATGCCGGCCGGCTTGTCCGCACCGGCATTGGCCGCCATGCGCACCAGCCCGTCGATCAGGTCGGTGGGCTCGGCGGGAATCTGCAGCGGGCTCCAACGCAGGCGATTGGGCGTCACCTCGCCCAGCGGGCCTCCGGCCAATTGCCGTTCTAACCTGGCGAAGGCCGGGTGGTTGGCCGAAGGGCGGATGCGGTACATCCAGGTTCGCCGCGCTTCGCTGCGGGCCATGGTGAAGGCGGTGCCGGAAAACAGTTCGGCGTACAGGCCGTACGGGGCTTTTTGCGGAGAGTTCTGGCCAACGGGCAATGCGCCGGGCAGCGCTTCGCTGGCGAATTCGTTACCGAAGCCAGACTGGTAAGCCAGGTCCGACGCCGTAGAGTCGAGGTTCATGGAGCCTCCTGAATACAGGACTGGGTGCGTCCCGTCGCGTTGGTAACGGCTTGGGCGCACCGGGTTATTTTTATCGTAATTCAATTACGCATAACGTAATTTGCTCGCCAGCCACCGTCAAGCTATAAAGACGCCCATTCGCCTGCGGACCAGAACCTCCATGGAAAACCCACCCAGCAACGGTAAACAGAAAGTCCGCTCCGCTGAGGTCGGCACCGACATCCTCAAGGCTTTGGCCGAATTGTCCCCTTCCACTTCGTTGTCACGCTTGGCCGACCGGGTGCAGATGCCAGCCAGCAAGGTCCATCGCTACCTGCAAGCCCTGATCGCCAGCGGCTTCGCCGAACAGAACACCGCTACCAACCACTACGGCCTGGGCCGCGAAGCCTTGCGCGTGGGCCTGGCGGCGCTCAATGGCATGGATGTGCTGCAGGTAGCCGCCCTGCCCTTGGCCGAATTGCGCGACGATCTGAACGAAACGTGTTTTCTCGCGGTTTGGGGCAATCACGGCGCGACCGTGGTGCGTATCGAACCTGCCGTGCGGGCCGTGACCGTGGTGACGCAGTTGGGCTCGGTGCTGCCGCTGCTCAGTTCCTCCACTGGGTTGGTCTTCAGTGCCTACTTGCCAGAGCGCGAAACCGTTGAGCTGCGCGAACAGGAGGTGCGCGACACCAGCGACCACGCCTTGGCCGACGATAATGTATATGCCGCCCTGCAGGGGCAGATCCGCAGTCGCGGCCTGCACCATGTACATGGCTTGCTGATGCCCGGCATCGATGCCTTGTCCGCCCCGGTGTTCAACGCCATGGGCCAGGTGGCGGCAGTCATGACCATCGTCGGTCCGACCTCGCTGTTCCACGCTGACGAAAACGGCCCGGCGGCGCAGCGCCTGTTGGCTGCGACCCGGGCCGTGAGTTGGCGGATGGGCTATGGTGAGAATGAAGGTTCAGGCCAGGAAGTCAGGAACAAGCTTGACCAATAGGTAGTTCACATCAACCGCATCCAGTTGCGGATGAACATGCTCTTTGGCGCCGCTATAAGCAACTGTATAGACGAGCGGTTGAAGGCCCTTGCGGAAGTACGGGATTTCATTCTCCTTGAAACGTTGCAACAGATACACAGGCAACGGCTCGGACGACAGCGCCATGAGCTCGCCTTGATGATCAACAAATCCGGTTATATAGCTGCTGTCTAAATCGATATCACGCAAATGGCCCTTCAACGCCGACTTCACATCCTCCAATGTCAGGTCTTTGAAGACGCGCCGGGTCAGATTCATTGGAGCCTTGCCGGTCAACTCCATGACCATGTTGATCACGACTTTCTCAAACGTCATGATGTCCATTTTTTTCAGCCGATCTTCCTTGGCGGAGGAAAATTGCCGGGTGTAAGTACCGCTCATACTGCCGTTGTAATCGGGTAATCTTTTTTGCTCGACACATGCCAGCGCTTCATCGAACAACGACACAGACGTGCCAACCTCACCCGTCAGAACGTCATCCAACGTGTTCACGTAGGCCGAGTCAGGATTAATCCCCAGCGGATCCAGATGTTGCTCCAACAGAAATCGCACGGCAAAGTCCGTACGCGTTTGCTTCAGTGTGTTCAGCCACTCTGAATAAGAAGAAAAAAAACGAGTATTCATAAATCCCTTTCCTGTAGATCTCGAACTTCATGTTCGAGTTATCGACTCAGTCACCATTACTTCGGCAACCATAAAACAAGCTTGCCTGAGTTCACTCAGGCAGCCCGTTATACATCAAGAATCTTACCAAGCTCGTTCCCAGTGTGTAAGAAACAATAACGCCCTTAGTTCATAACACCCAAGTTCTTTGCTTTGGCTACCGCTTGTGTCCGTCGCTGCACGCCCAACTTGCTATGTATTCGCCGCGCATGGGTTTTTACCGTGTGTAACGAGATGAATAGCCGTTCGGCAATCTGCTGGTTGGAGTGGCCTTGGGCAATGAGTTCCAAAACTTCCAGTTCTCGATGGCTGAGTAACGTTTCTTCTGCGGCGACCACAGGTTGTTCTTCCTGGTCCTGCAAGTGCATCCAGCGCACCAGTTCAGGCTGGCGCAGACGCAATTCGCTGAAAGCTTGCTGCGCCCGCCAACAGGCAACCTGCTTGAGCACCTCCGGGACGATCAGTCCTAGCCCTGAACGATCGCTGGACAACCAGATGACCTCGGCCAGCGCCAACTGTAACTCCGTCTCCAATGCGTGCATTTCGCGCTGTCGTGCCTGGGCGATCATCGCCTGCAGGCGAGCCTGCGGCTCGTGCGCTCGATGCAGGTGGACCTCGGCCAGTACCAGCAGATATTCAAGGCGTGGAATCAGCTCCAGGGTCGCTGGCGGCGCCTGCTTGGCCTGCGGCCCGTGGAAATGCCGCAAGACGCGGGTCAAGACTTCAAGGGCGAGTTCCGGGCGCCCCTGCTGCAACCAGAACTGACAGCTGGTTTGCAGCAGCACGCCGCGATAGACCGTGTCGGGGATGTGTCGCTGCTGCATGATCCGCTCGGCGTCGCGCAACTGCATGAAGGCTTCGCCATAGTCAGCCCGGTTGGCCGCCAGACAAGCCTTGCCGAGGAAGCCGTAAAGTACTTGTTTGTCCTGGCTGCGCAGGCCCGCCTCCAGGCCGGCTTGAAAGTGTTCAGCCGCCTGCTCGTCAAACCCCATGCGTAACGCAAGGCGTCCACGCCGCAGGGCGATACGCCCCAGCAATGCGGAAAAATCCTGGCCTGGCTTGTCGAGCAGCTCCTGGACGGCGCTAAGTAAATGATCAGCCCGATGGGGTGCGCCGCGTTGCTCAAGCACCTGGGCGTGATCCAGCTCCAGCAATCCTTCGAACACCAACGAATCATGAGACCGGGCCAGGCACAGCGCCTGGCGATTGATCCATTGCGCGGATGCCAGCTCACCATTGAGCAACGCCTGCTGCGTCTGGCCGATCAGGCACAGCACCTTCAGGGCCCAGGCGTGCGGTTCCAGGCTGGCCTCGGCCTGGCGGAAATGCTCGCGCGCCGGTTCGCCTTCCCCGTCCAGGTGCAGCAACCAGGCACGCAGGACCTGCCACCGCGCAATCAGTTCTCGCTGCCGGCAGGCCAACGGCTGTGGTGCAAACCTGCCCAGCTGCTCGATGCACCGCTCGGCCTCGGCGAAACGTCCGGCGCACAGCAAGGCTGCGGTAACCAGCCCTACCGATTGCGCTGTACCGAGGGACAACGCCTCATCCTGCCGATCATGCAGGCTCAATAACAGCTGGACATTGTTGCCCTGCAAGACATGCTCGAAATTCAGATGCTGGAGGAAACTGACGGCGGCCTCGAACTCCTCCGCCTGCATGGCTTGTTCGAATGCCATCGGCCAGTCCTGTTCGGCGGCGAACCATTGGCAAGCCCGTCGGTGCCAGGAGCGCGCCTGGGGCCAGGGTTCATCACGCACCAGCCGGGCCAGCGGGGGGAAAATCTGCATCCACTCCGAAGACTGCGCCCACGGTTCGATAAAGCATCCCAGGTCCAGCAAAAAGGGAAGGCATTCGGCCCCCACCGTATCGCCGAACAGATGTTCGCAAAGCCGGGCATTGAAGCGCGGCAAATGCGCCAGCACACGCCAGGCGTGCGCCAGCTCCGGGGACAATGCGCCGAACAGCTCATATTCGAGATAGTCGGGCAAGGTCGCGGCACGCCCCGACCCGGCGTTGCTTCGCGCCCACTCGCAACGTTCGAGCAAGGCGAAGCGCACCCCGGCACACCAGCCACCACTGCGCTGAACCACCTCGCGGGCGGTGCGTATTGCCAGTGGACCAGGCAAATGGCCGAGCAACTGCTGAACATCCTCGGGGGTGAAAACCAGGGCTTGCGCGTCGAACTCGTGCAGCTCGTCGTCAAGCAATAAACGCGGCCAATTGCAGTGCGGACGGCGCCGGCCATTGAGCCACAGGCACAGCGCCGGACTGCTGGTGTTCAGCAAGCGATCGAGCAGTTGGTCGAGTGCAGGATTGGGCACTCGGCAATAATCATCCAGAAACAACCAGGTCGGGGTTTGCAAACGCGCCAGGTGAGCCAGCAGGCTCGCCTCATCGACCACTGGCAATCCGAGGGCCTGGGCCAGGCATTCACAGAACTGCGCGACCTCCATCGCCGCGCCCCCCAGCGGCAGCCAATGCAACCTGCAGCCCGGGGGCGCTTGCAGGAAACATTCAGCGAACAACGCACTCTTGCCGCTGCCCGCCGGTGCGCAAAGCAGCTTTACCCGCGCCTCGGAAGCCAGCAAGGACTCGCGCAAGGACCGGCGTGGCACATGCGTCGAAGACAGGCGTGGCAGCAGCCCAGGACGGTCCGGACACGGGGTCATGGCGGTCATTGTGCAAGGTCCCTTTTATTGTTGTTCCATCACCCTAGACCTGTGTCGAGCACCTTAGGAGAAGTATTCAGCGCGCTGATTGGTGTTCATAAAAAAATGACCGGCAGCTCAGCTGTCGGTCATTGGTTTGCTCAGGGTCTGGAGGGCTTTGGGGCCGCTTCGCGACCCGGCGGGAGCAAGACGGGTGTTTTGCCAAGACGATCTAGCGAACCCCGCTCGACCGCAACGCTGCCGGCGTGTAGTCGGCTGCCCGCGCCTCGAACCCATAGACGTAGGCGTGCTTCTCTTCGTTTTTCATCCCCAGGGCAATGTAGCGGCCAGCGATGATGTCGTAGAGCGCTTCGAGTGTGTAGCCCGGATTCTGATGGTCGTAGTAGAACTGCGCATGCCCTTCGGCCACGCGCCACAACTGACCGCGCCCGTCATAGTGGTCAACCAGTGCCGCTTGCCAGCTGTCCTCATCGATGTACATGTGGCGCTTGGCGTAGATGTGCCGCTCGCTGGGCTTGACCGTACCCACCACTTCCCAGACCCGGTGCAGCTCGTAGCGCGTCAGGTCCTGGTTGATGTGCCCAGCCTTGATCACGTCATCGTATTTGAGGCTTGGCGAATCGAGTTTGTAACTGTTGTACGGGATGTACATTTCCTTCTTGCCGACCAGCTTCCAGTCGTAGCGGTCCGGGGCGCCGGAAAACAGGTCGAAGTTATCCGAGGTACGCAGCCCGTCGGCAGCGGTACCCGGGCCGTCATAGGCCACTTGTGGGGCGCGCCGCACGCGGCGCTGGCCGGCATTGTAGATCCACGCCAGGCGGGGCTCCTTCACCTGGTCGAGCGTTTCATGCACCAGCAACACGTTACCGGCCAGGCGCGCCGGGGCCGTCACCTCCTGCTTGAAATAGGTCAGTACGTTGCTGGCTTTTTCCGGATCGGCGTCCTTGATCAGGAACGGCACGGCGATTTCTTCTTCGAAGCGGATCGGCGTGAAGCTGCCGTTGGTCTGCGGTGTCGCCTGGGTGATGACGCGCCGCAGGTTGCCGCCGTGGTAGCGAGTGATGTGGTTCCACAGCACCTCCACGCCGGTCTTGGGAATCGGGAACGCGTAGTAGCGGTTGCCGGTGAAGTTGGCCAGGCCGTTGCCGTCGTTGATGGCGTTCACGTTGAGCGCGCTACGTTTGGCCGCCTCATAGACCTCCGGCGGCAGGCCAACGCTGCGGTGGGTCGGGTAGACCGGGATCCGGTAGGTTTCCGGGTAGCGCTTGAACATCGCGACCTGGCCTTCGGACAGCTTGTCCTTGTACTTGTCCACGGTCGCGGCGGTGATGGTGAACAGCGGTTTTTCACTGGCGAACGGGTCGGCCAGGAAGCCTTTGCTGTCCACGGCCCCGGCATTCTTCGGGATGCCGCCGGTCCAGGCCGGGATCGAGCCATCGGCGTTGCCGGCCTTTTCTGCCCCCAGCGGAGTCAGGCTGGTGCCCAGTTTGTTCGCTTCCTCCGGCGACACCGCCGCCATCACGTTCGCAGCCAGCAGGCTCAGGGCCAGGGCACCGCATTGCAGGATCATCTTGCGCATTGGGTTTTCCTTGTCAGCCAGATCAGAAGTTCACGCCGAAGCTCAGCGCGAGGAAGTCGCGGTCTTCGAGAACGTTGTAATCGCCGCCGAAGAAATCGGTGTAGCTCAGGCTGGCGGTGTAAGTGTTGCGGTAATCGGCATCGACACCCACGCTGACCGCCTTGGCACCTTCGTTGAACAAACCGTTAGGCCCGTAGCCGGCCACGTCATGGGACCAGGACAGGTTGGGCTTGAAGTTCACCCCGCCGATGACGTTGGAATAGTCGAGAATCGCCCGGGCGCGATAACCCCAGGAGGTCGAGGTGACAAAACCATCGGTATCGCCATTGAAGCCGTACTGGCCGTAGACCGAATCGCGGCCATAACGCAGTTCGTCCTTCGATTCGAGACCGCCGACATGCACCACCGCAGCTTCACCGACCACGGTCAGGCGATCGGCGCCCAGCACCTGATCGAAAAAGTGCGTCAGGGTGCTCTGGACCTGGGTCACTTCCTTGCGGCGGTACCCGGTGTTGTCCGCGCCCGGCGCAGTGGCGATCGGTGATGCGGCGCCGCCGGTGATCGGGTTCACCAAGGCCAGGGTCAAGTCGTTGGTACTGAGCTGTACCGGTGCATTGGGGCGATAGCTGATTTCGCCGGTCCACGCCGTGCCAGTCGGCAACGTGGTGGAGAAGCTGGCGCCATACAGGCGGATGTCTTCAGGGTATTCGAGGTAATACCCACCGCGCCCCAGCATCACGCTTTGCGCCAGGCCGGCGCCGCTGCCGGGGGCGATCGCGTTTGCAGTCGCGACCATCCGTGGCAACGCAGCCAGCGTGGAGAGCCCCGCCGTAGTGGTGCCGACAGTCGGCGTGCGGCTATGGTAATTCATGAAGTACAGGCCGTACTCGGTGTCATCGCCAAGCCAGCGCAACGCCGTGCCCCACTGGCCGGAGTCCCGCGCATCGCGGTCACCGCCACGGGGAATGACCACGCCTTCGCTGGTCACCTGGATGCCCTGGCCGAATGCGTTGGTCAACGGCACGAACGGTGCGATCGCCGGGCTGCCTACGGTATAGCCGTCAGTGCAACCGTCGGCGACCACATCGTTACCGAAAAAAGTGCCGCAGTTGTCCACTACCGTCTGGTCCCACTCCAGTTGGTAGAAACCTTCGACGGTCAGCTTGTCGGTCAAGCCCTGGGAGGCGAACAGCATGTTGACCGGGATCAGGCCTTCCTTGATCTCCGCACCAGGGCGACGGAACGCGGACACGTCCACCGGGTTGATGCTATTGATGGAGTTGCCGATGAAAGTACTTTCGCCCCAACTGACCACCTGCTTGCCGGCACGCACCGTGCCCGGCAGGTTGGCAATGGAATAATTGTGATAGACGAAGGCATCGAGGATCTGCGCCCCTGAAGACTTGGCGCCTTCCTTGCGATTGCTGTCGCTGATGTCCTTGAACTCGCGGTTTTCATCCTTGAGTTCGAAGTCGTACCAATACTTGCCACGGACAAACACGCCGGTGTCGCCGTACTTGAGTTCGAGGTCGTGCAAGCCCTTGAAGATTTTCGAGAAGGTCTCGCCTTTGCGGAAATTCAATCGGCCATCGTCACCGGTGGAAGACTGGCCCGTACCGCCATTGACGGTGCCGACCAGGTCCCTGTCGGCATCGCGCATGCCCCAGCTCGCGCCGACCGACAGCGAGGAGTCGAACTGCCCCTCGATTTCGCCGATGTTGAATGAAACGGCCTGCGCTTGGGCACAGCAACCCAAGGCCACCGCGACGGCCAGCGCCTGCGGCTTGAAGATGGCGCGCATTGTTATTGTTGTCATGCGTCTTCCCCGGTGAGTGACAGAGCCTCCACCCTACTGCCGCACGTCATGGGCGATAAGCGCACCAAGGGGGTATTCGCCATGTACCTCCAAAGGATGACAGGCCCTGCCGGACGGGGCCTGGCGTGGTGCATGGATGGTCTGGATGAGCGGTTATCAATGCGATGCATGTTGATCGCTGCTTTTGCACTGTTGCATGCACTGCAACAGTGCATGTCCGGATCCGGGCTGTTTCCCCAAGCCTGCGATCCCTATGCTGGCCAGGCCTGCAGGACAACGGGACCTGCACGCGCAAGCCGCCACGGCGTCCCTCGCGCCTGGCGCACCGTCATTCGGATGGATTGCGCATCAATCCAGCCTCCCCGTGTCTACTGACGTTGATTTGTAGCTCCTTTACAACGTCACGTTTAGGGC
>NZ_JBHFJB010000104.1:82501-89999 GCF_057334555.1 Pseudomonas sp. AGC41 | reverse complement strand
GGCCGCTGCTTTTGGCAGCGGCCTTTTTTATGTCCGGCTTATTTCCCATAGGAAAGTTCTTGTTTCCTACATAACTTTGGCGCTATTCGCAGCCGAAACTTCAATAGCACGGTTTTTTGCTGTCTCTTCCTACAACAAAGCCAGAAGCCCACTACGCACGCATCAAATAACCGCTGTTACGCTGAATTCAATCGCAGCGCTTCGCTTCGATTTATCACCGGAGAGCTATTGATAATGCAGATAAACAATACAAATTATCGCTCGAAAAATGGTTATAACAGTCGCGTTCGTTTTTTAATCTTCCACTACACCGCTGGCAACTTCGCCTCGTCGATAAACGCTTTGACCGGCCCGTCCGTGAGTGCTCATTATCTTATTCCGGATTTTTCCGACCCCACGTATTTGAAGGCGGGCTTCAAGGAGCCGCAGATCTTCAATCTGGTGGACGAGAACCAGCGGGCCTGGCATGCCGGCGTGAGCAGTTGGGGTAATCGAAGTAACCTGAACGATACTTCGATCGGCGTCGAAATCGTCAATCTGGCAACGGACAACCAAGGGCAATTTACCTTTCCGCCTTATGCGCCCCAGCAAATCGAGGCGATCGAATACCTGGCTGCAGATATCCTCAAGCGCTACCCGGAAATCAGTCCGGTAAACGTGGTGGGGCACTCGGATATCGCCGCCGGGCGCAAGAGCGATCCTGGCCCGATGTTTCCGTGGCATGCGTTGTATCTCAAGGGTATCGGCGCCTGGTTCGATGACGACGCCCAGAAGGCTTTCCTACAGGCCTATCAAACCAGCGGCATGCCGACCCGCGAGCAATTGCTCGGCCTGTTCAGGAGGTATGGCTTTGATACATCGGCCGCGACGACCAGTGTCGGGTTCCAGCGCCTGGTCCGCGCCTTCCAGTTACATTTTCGCCCGACGAAACATGACGGTGTGATGGACGTGGAGACCGCCGCGAATCTCGCGGCCCTGGTGCAGAAGTACTTCCCCTGAGCACGGTGCCGCGGCTGGCGACAACGGGCCCAGGGACACGATTCAAATGGCATGACGCTGCAGGTTCGCCATCATCTCTTTCAGAGCTTCCAGATTGTCGTTCGGGTGGACTGCGTTTTCGAAGTCGCAAATCTGCTGCCAGTGGGCGGCAACGTCCTCGGGTGAAAATCCCTGGCGCGGATCGAAGCCGGCACCGAGGCTGCGCTCCCAGCGCACCTTGCCCATCCAGCCGCCGCCTACTTCGAACAATCCGGAAGTTTCCTGGCAGGCTTCGCTGGCCAGGTACACGACCAGCGGGCTGACGAGTTCAGGCTTGAGTTGTTCGAATACCTGCGGCGGGATCAGGCCTTCGGTCATGCGCGTACCGCCGGTGGGGGCGATGGCGTTGACCAGGATGTTGTTCTTGCGACCTTCGATGGCCAGGGTGCGAGTGAGGCCGTATAGGCCAAGCTTGGCCATGCCGTAATTGGACTGGCCGAAGTTGCCATAGATGCCCGACGTGGAGGCGGTGAAGATCACCCGTCCGTAGTTCTGCTCGCGCAAGTGCGGCCAGGCGGCACGGGTGACTTTGTAGGCACCTTCGACATGGACGCGGTAAACCAGGTCCCAGTCGGCATCATCCATCTTATGGAAGGTCTTGTCGCGCAGGATACCGGCGTTATTGACCACCACATCCACCCTGCCGAACGAGTCGAGGGCGTTTTGCACCAGCTTGTCGCCGTCGGTGACGGAGTCATGGTTGGCTTCGGCAATACCGCCGGCCGCACGGATTTCAGCTACTACACGATCCGCTGCCGAGGCGTTGGCGCCCTCTCCCTGTGCCGACCCGCCGAGATCGTTCACCAGCACGCGTGCGCCCTGCCGGGCAAACAGCAGCGCATGAGCGCGGCCAAGGCCGCCGCCGGCTCCCGTGACGATCACGACTTTATCTTCGAAGCGCACAGATTCACTCATGAGCAGAACTCCAGCAGGCCGATAGGACATTGCCACGAGTGTCCGGCACAAGTCGGCAGGCCACAATCAACTGGGCTCAGAGTGAATGGTGGGCGATAAGGTGAGGGGATGATGCCCGACAATCGGTCATGAACAGGCCATTTGCCTGATCGGCGCTGCGATGGTTTCGCGAAATGCCAGGTAATGCTTGAGTACCTGAACAGGTGCCTCGCTGTGTGGATAGTGGCCAATGTCAGGCAACAGCACCGTGTCGGCGTTCGGAATCAAGGCCTCGTAACGCGCCACCATATGCGCACCGGAAATCGGATCGATTGCCCCGTCGATGACCCGCAACGGCACTTCGCCGCGCTGCATCGCCTGCACCCAACGGTCGCGTTGCACCCGTCGTTCGGAAATATAGGCGATGAGTTTGTGCATGATCCGCGGCCCGTGATGGGTTTCGACCAGACTCCAGTAATCATCCATTTCGCTTTCGGTCGGGCAAGTCCTGGGGCCGAAAATCCGTCGGAAACTCTTCACCAGCCCGTCCCTGGAGAAGGCCCGGCCTATCAGCCATCCCAAGGGGCTGAGCAGCAATTTCTGCATCAGCACCGGACGATGGGTCTCGGGGAACAGCCCACCATTGAGAAAAACACAACTGGCAACGTCGGCGCGCGCCTCGTTGTGCCGGGCAATCAATTCCTGGGCCACGCTGTCGCCATAATCGTGGGCCAGCACATGAACTCCCTGCGTCACATTCAAATGCGTCAGCAACGCTTGCTGCAGATCCGCCTGCTCCAACAGGCTGTAGGTGTGATCCACGGGTTTGTCGGAGTCACCGAAACCGAGCATGTCGCAGGCGATCACCCGGTAACGCTGCGCCAGCGGCTGCCACAGGTAGTGCCAGTCCCAACTGGCGGTGGGAAAACCGTGGATCAGCAGCAGAGGCTCGCCGTGGCCGGCCACCCAATAGCGGATGGCGTGGCCCCGAAACATGAAAGTCTGCCCGCGCTGGCGCCAGATACGCAGCGGAATCTGGACCATGGGCATCAGCTCTTGTAACCCGGATCTTGCTGATCGAGTTTGCGCAGCAAGGCCGGCCAGGCCAGCGCGCCCCCCATGCCTTGGGCGCTTCGGGTCACCCCGGCAACCATCGCCCGGGCACCGGCCAGCACCTGCGGCTCGATGGCAATCAACTCGGCGCCGCCGGTCTGGGCCAGGACCTGAATATCACAGGCTCGCTGGAAAATGAACATCATCAGGAAGGTATCGGCGATGGTGCCGCCACAGGTCAGCAGGCCATGGTTGTGAAGCATCAGGAAGTTGTTGTCACCCAGGTCGGCTTGCAGACGAACCTTTTCTTCAGGATTGAGCGCGACCCCTTCATACGGGTGATACGCCAGGCTCGACAGCACAAACAGCGATTGCTGGCTGATCGGCAGCACGCCCTGTTTTTGCGCCGATACCGCGACTCCGGCGGCCGTGTGGGTGTGCAACACGCACATCACATCGTGCCGCACCTCGTGCACCGCACTGTGAATGGTGTAACCCGCCGGGTTTATCTCATAGGGGCTGGGCATCAGCTTGTTGCCGGCCTGGTCGACCTTGACCAGGCTCGACGCGGTGATTTCATGGAACATCAACCCGAACGGGTTGATCAGGAAATCTTCGGTGCCGGGGACCTTGGCGGAGATGTGGGTAAAGATCAGGTCGTCCCAGCCATGCAGCGCGACCAGCCTGTAACAGGCGGCAAGATCTACGCGGGTTTGCCATTCGGCGGCGCTGACCAGATCCTTGATGCCGGGTGTCGATTGAATGGGCGTCACGCTCACGGTTATGACCTCTGGCTTTTTTGTTATGGAAAGGCGTCATTCACAACCTTCATGAACAGAAAACCAGTCTAGTCAGCTCCGCCAGGGCCGGTAGTTGCATTGGCAGCCAGCTTACTGACCGAGCGGGTCACCAGCGGACCATCCACGACGGGCCGGCCATCCTTCCATCAAGCGCGCAATGCCTCGATCAGCTCAGCCAGCCAGGGCTCGGCATCGCTTTCCGGCGTTACGCTCTCACTGGCATCCAGGCGTAACATAGGCAACACCTCGCGCACACCCAGCTCGGCAAACAATTCGCGCATCTGCTCGCCACCAGCGCAGAACGTATCGCCATAACTGGCATCCCCGAGGCCGATCACCGCACCAGGCAGGCCGCGAAACGACGCGGGCAACTGGTCGCGAATCGTTGAATACAATGGCATCAGGTTGTCCGGCAGCTCGCCCATGCCCGTGGTGGACGTTATGGCCAGCAACGCCTGCGGTTCGAAGTTCTGGATATCCGCCAGGCTCGCTCGCGGATTGTGGAATGTCTGGAAACCGGCGTCATCGAGCAGTTTGGCGACATGCCGGGCGACTTCTTCAGCGGTGCCGTACACGGAGCCGGAAAGGATGGCGACTTTCATCAATCTGATCCTGGAGCAAAATAAGAGCCGCAATGGTAGCAGGCTCCAGACTGATTCCGGGATTGATTCTCAATAACCGATAATGGCAAGTGGACATCGCTCAAGGTTCTTCTAGAATCCACCCTACGCAGGGATGTCAACGGCTGGAGGCTTCATGATTAATGCTCATTTGATGCAGTTGGTGATTGGCGCTTCGAACGACGGGATCGTCATCGCCGAAAAGGAAGGCGACGAAGACAATATCCTGATTTACGTAAACCCGGCGTTTGAACGCCTGACCGGCTACAGCCGCGACGAGATCCTCTACCAGGACTGCCGCTTCCTGCAGTCAGGTGATCGCGACCAACCGGCCCTGGAGCACATTCGCATGACCTTGAAGCAAGGGGGATCATGCCGACAAGTACTTCGCAACTATCGCAAGGACGGCACACCGTTCTGGAATGAACTGTCGTTGTCCACCGTGAAAAACGAGGCTGACGGACACACTTATTTCGTCGGTGTGCAAAATGATGTGACAGTCCAGGTGAAGGCTCAGCAGCGCATCGCCCAGCTCGAAAAAGAGTTGGCCGAAGCACGGGCGACAATTGCCCGTCTGGATGCGACGAACGGCGCAAACAAAACGGCGAATTAACGGTCAGTCAGTAGGATCACCCATAAACATGCACGTCATTTTTCGAGCACTGTATGCAGCGCGACGCCCTTCTTACCCAGGATGAGCTGGATTTCATCCGGACCATGCAGCACAACCCGCAGTTGAACGAGCGGGATGTCGCGTCGAGCTTGCAGGTAAACGGTGGGTCGCAGATCCGTGACCTTTTGACGCGCCTTGCGGCAAACGAGCAGGTCACGTTGCAAGCCAATTTCGAAAACCAGCAGATGACCTTTCCATTGCAACTGGTGGAAGATGAATTCCACGCCATACACCTACGCCTGGGTGTGCCGAGTATCTACGAGGATGGACCGAAGATCCGCCCATGGCGCTTGACGCTCGATGAACCGGTTGCGCTGGGAAATGCCAAGGGCCAGCCGGGTCCTTTGTGGGTGCACGAGGTCTCTTGCAAAGGCGTTCTGCTGGAAGTTCGCAACCGCACCAAACCGCCGAAACAGTTCGCGCTGTGGTTCAGCCCCTCAGGCTACGAGAGAATCTCGCTTCGCGGTACGTTCGAACGGGAAACCGATCGAGGCCTGTACGCCTACCATCTGAACCAGAATGACCAGGACGAAACCGAGCGCCTGCGTCAATACATTCTCCAGCAACATCGTCTGACCCATCCGGCGATGCACCTCTAGCAGCCATTCAAGTATCCAGGTTGCCCGCCAGAAATTGACGCACGCGTTGGCACATCAGCATGCCTTCATTTCCCAGGCAGGCGATGGAAGAGCCTGCCAGGCTTTCCTGCGCCAGGTCTGATGCATCGCCGGCAAGCATGACCGGACAATCCAGGCTCATCGCCAGCTTGTTCAGGCGCTTGGGGAGCTCCGCAGCCGGTGCATGGTTGGAAACCAGCACCAGCGCCAACGGCTTGATCTTCTGGCAAACCAGGGTTAATTCGTCAAAGGGCTGGCCAACAGTCATGACCCTGACGTGCACCTCCGCCCGGGAAATGAACAGCGTCGTGACCAGCAATTCCAGTTCCCGGCATTGGCCGGCTATGGCGCTGACCAGGACCCGCCGCGACGAAGTTTCGCGCTTCAGCAAGAGTCGTTGCATGACCCGCGAACGCAAGAAACCATCGAAGAACAGCCACTCGCTGGTCTGCCCGAACTCATGCTGGCGTTGGAGCAATGCTCGCCAGAGCGGCATCAGGATGTCCTGGAACACGACCGGTGCCGTATAGCTGGAAAAAATCTGTCCGTAGACCCGATCCAGCTCTACATCGTCAAAGCTCCCGACTGCTTCAGCCACGAGCTGTTGCCACTGGGCGTAATCGGCGCGCACCAGGTCGGGCGAAATGAACCTGGAGGCCGGCTGCACCGACTCGGTCCTGGCGAGGATTTTCCCCACTTTGCTCACCGCTACCCCGCGTTCGATCCAGGCGAGGATGCTGCGAACCTTTTCGATATCACTCAACGAGTACAGGCGATGCCCGCTTTCGGTGCGCGTGGGCTGGATAAGTCCGTAGCGACGCTCCCACGCACGCAAGGTGACCGGATTCACACCAGTCACCCGCGCCACTTCGCGGATGGGAAACAAGTCCGCGCTTTTCAAAGCCACGGCGGCCTGAAACGCGAGGTTCTCTTCGATGATCACGCTCATTCCGAAGGCTTACCCGGCTCGAATTGGATCCCAGTTTACTCCTCACAGGGGATGTCTTTACAAGGGAGATGGCGGGTCATATCCGAATTTGTAGTTTCCTACCCTACAAGGAATAATCCTTGCTGCCTTCAGGCATCGTACGCCGCCCCCTTACCCTGGGGCCGTTCTTCAAGCGAATCTCCTACCCGGAGTGCCGCAGCCGTAACATGGAGATACAAAATGTCTGCCTCCCCCGTCACGTTGATGGTTGCCCGCCGCGTCGCCGATGGCCGCTATCAGGACCTGATCGCCTGGTTGCGTGAAGGCGAGCAATTGGCAACCGACTTCCCCGGCTACCTGGGCTCAGGCGTACTTGCGCCGCCGCCCGAAGATGACGAGTTCCAGATCATCTTCCGTTTCGCCGATGAGCAGATCTTGCACGCATGGGAACATTCGGCCTCGCGCACGGCTTGGCTGGGCCGCGGCAGCGAGCTGTTTGCCCATCCCTCCGAACACCGTGTGCGCGGCATCGACGGCTGGTTCGGCGCTGTCAACCAGCGCCCGCCGCGCTGGAAACAGGCGGTGGCTATCTGGTTGGCATTTTTTCCGGTTTCGTTGTTGTTCAATTTCCTGCTGGGGCCGTTATTGGGCGAAATGGGCATGTTGGGCCGGGTGCTGATCAGCACGCTCATCCTGACGCCCCTGATGGTGTATCTGTTTATTCCGTTATCGACCCACTTGCTGGGGAACTGGCTCGCCGGCACGCCGCAACGACCATTGCCGGCCACGCAGAATCGGTGATGCGGCGATGCGGCGATGCCATCAGCTTCAAGAGGTATCCCTGTGGGAGCGAGGCTGCTCGCGAAAGCGGCGTG
>NZ_JBHFJB010000104.1:79867-82417 GCF_057334555.1 Pseudomonas sp. AGC41 | reverse complement strand
ATTGAATCCAGCTGGACCAACGCCTTCGCGAGCAGGCTCGCTCCCACAGTGAAATTGGCAACGCATTCACTGTATCGGTCGCCAATAGGTACACGGTATCCGGCACTGCTATAGTTTTGCTTCCATCGCAAACCGAGCCGCCCCATGCCTACCGCTCCGATCCTCATCACCGGCGCAGCCCAGCGTGTCGGCCTGCACTGCGCCCGTCGGTTGCTGGAAGACGGGCAACCGGTCATCGCCACCTATCGCACCGAACGCCCGGGCGTGCAGACGCTACGCGACCTTGGAGCCACGCTGCTGTTTGCCGACTTTTCCAGTGAAGCGGGGATCCTCGCCTTCATCGCGCAACTCAAGCAGCACACCGACCAGCTACGCGCCGTAGTACATAATGCTTCGGCCTGGCTGGCCGAAACCCCAGGCGATGAGGCGGCCGCCTTCAGCGCAATGTTTGGCGTACACATGCTCGCGCCCTACCTGATCAACCTGCAGTGCGCCGAGCTGCTGCAACGCTCGGTGCCGGCCGACATCGTGCACATCAGTGATGATGTGACCCGCAAGGGCAGCAGTCGGCACATCGCCTATTGCGCCACCAAAGCCGGGCTCGAGAGCCTGACCTTGTCGTTTGCGGCAAAATACGCACCCGCCATCAAGGTCAACGGTATCGCCCCGGCCCTGCTACTGTTCAATCCCGACGACGATGCGGCCTATCGGGCCAAGGCCCTGGCCAAATCCGCGCTGGGTATCGAGCCGGGCAGTGAAGTGATCTACCAGAGCCTGCGTTATCTGTTGGACAACCCCTACGTCACCGGCACGACCCTGACCGTCAACGGTGGGCGGCACATCAAATAATCCCGTCCGAGGAAGCGCCAATGGCCCTGTCGCCGCAGCATTACCGCGAGATCCTGATCGGCCTGGGCGAAGACCCGGAACGCGAAGGCCTGCTTGATACACCGGTGCGAGCCGCCAAGGCCATGCAGTACCTTTGCCATGGTTATGAGCAGAGCATCGAACAGATCGTCAACGGCGCCCTTTTTGCCTCCGACAGCGATGAAATGGTGATCGTCGCCGACATCGAGCTCTATTCGTTGTGCGAACATCACTTGCTGCCCTTCATTGGAAAGGCCCATGTGGCTTATATTCCTACGGGCAAGGTCCTGGGGCTGTCGAAGATCGCCCGGCTGGTGGACATGTTCGCCCGTCGCCTGCAGATCCAGGAAAACCTCACCCGGCAAATCGCTGACGCGGTGCAGCAGGTCACCCAGGCCGCCGGCGTTGCCGTGGTGATCGAAGCCCAGCACATGTGCATGATGATGCGCGGTGTCGAAAAACAGAACTCGACGATGAACACCTCGGTGATGCTTGGCGCCTTTCGCGAGTCCAGCACCACGCGCCAGGAGTTCCTGCAATTGATTCGACGGAGCCAATAAATGCCACAACTTCAGCCCGCCATGGCGCGTATCAAGGTCAAGGACCTGCGCCTGCGTACGTTCATTGGCATCAACGAGGACGAGATCCTCAACAAGCAGGATGTGTTGATCAACCTGACCATCCTCTACGCAGCCCAAGAGGCAGTGCGCGACAACGACATCGACCACGCCCTGAACTACCGCACCATCACCAAGGCAATCATCGCACATGTGGAGGGCAACCGTTTCGCCTTGCTCGAACGCCTGACCCAGGAACTGCTCGACCTGGTCATGGCCAACGAATCCGTGCTGTACGCCGAAGTCGAAGTCGACAAGCCCCACGCCTTGCGCTTCGCCGAGTCCGTATCGATTACGCTCGCGGCAAGCAGGGCTACTTCGTAGCAGCCAAAAGTTTCAAGCTGTAAGCTTCAAGCCTGAACACCGCAAACCCACTTGCAGCTTGAAGCTCGCCGCTTGAAGCTGTCTCGCAGAGACTCCCATGAACGATCAACAACGCCTCGAACTCGAAGCCGCCGCCTTCCGCCGGCTGGTTGCCCATCTGGACAGCCGCAAGGATGTGCAGAACATCGACCTGATGAACCTCGCAGGCTTCTGCCGCAACTGCCTGTCGAAGTGGTACAAGGCTGCCGCCGACGAGCGTCAGATCGAGGTCAGCCTCGACGATGCCCGTGAAGTCGTCTACGGCATGCCCTATGCCGAGTGGAAAGCCCAATACCAGAAAGAAGCCAGCGCCGAACAGCAAGCGGCGTTCGCCAAAGGAACTTCCGATGCCTGACCTGAACTCCTTCCGCGCCAGCCTCAAGAGCGGCGAATACGTATTTGCCGACACCTTGGCCTTCATTGCTGCCGGCTATGACTACCAGCCCCAGGCCTTCAACAACGGTGGCGTAGACAACGCTGCCGGGCAGAACGAAGGTTCGTGCAAGACCCTCGGCCTGGCGTTGCTTGAAGGCTTGAGCGATGAAGAAGCACTCCTGGCGTTTGGCGAGCATTACCGTTCGGTACTGGCCACGCCCGAAGGCAGTGATCACGGCAATATCCGCGCGTTGATGGTCCATGGTCTCGCCGGCGTAAAATTCGAGGCGCAGCCGCTGCAACGGCGCTGACCTTCCCGCTTCTGTGG
>NZ_JBHFJB010000104.1:30530-79847 GCF_057334555.1 Pseudomonas sp. AGC41 | reverse complement strand
TGCTCCCTCGCCACAGAAGCGGTTCTGGCAAGCTTCGCACTATCCACATCCCGACTTTTATGATTGACCCGGCAACTTTATTTCGTTTGCCGGGCACCTCTCCCCGCGGCTTAGATAAAGGCAATCTTTCTTCCTCCGAGCCGTCATCCATGAGCCGCGAAAGCATCAGCCAATCGATTTCCTTCGTTCACCCCATCAGCCTCGACCATGGAAAAAATGCCGAAGTCTGGGACACGGATGGCAAGCGCTACATTGATTTTGTCGGCGGTATCGGCGTGCTGAATCTCGGCCACTGCAATCCAAGTGTCGTCGAGGCGATTCGCGAGCAAGCTACCCGGTTGACCCACTATGCGTTCAATGCCGCGCCGCACCGGCCTTATCTCGAATTGATGGAGCGCCTGGCAAGATTCATCCCGGTGGACTATCCGGTTAGCGGCATGCTTACCAACAGCGGCGCCGAGGCAGCGGAAAACGCCTTGAAAATCGTCCGCGGCGCCACGGGGCGCACCGCCGTGATTGCATTTGATGGCGGCTTCCACGGCCGGACCCTGGCCACCCTCAACCTCAACGGCAAGGTTGCGCCCTACAAACAGAAAGTCGGTGTCCTGCCCGGACCGGTCTATCACCTGCCCTATCCCAGCCAGGACAACGGCGTGACCGGTGCCGAAGCCTTGAAAGCCATGGACCGGCTGTTCAGCGTCGAGATCGATGTGAATGACGTAGCCTGCTTCATCGTCGAGCCGGTGCAGGGCGAAGCCGGTTTCCTGACGATGGACATAGCCTTCGCCCAGGCGCTGCGCCAGTTCTGTGACGACAAGGGCATCGTGTTGATCATCGATGAGATCCAGTCCGGTTTCGGCCGTACCGGCCAACGTTTTGCGTTTTCGCGGCTGGGCATCGAACCGGACCTGATCTTGCTGGGTAAAAGCATTGCCGGGGGCGTGCCGCTGGGCGCGGTGGTTGGCCGCAAGTCGCTGATGGACACGTTGCCTAAAGGTGGGCTCGGCGGCACTTACTCTGGCAACCCTATCGCCTGCGCCGCCGCGCTGGCGACCCTGGACGAGATGACCGACGCGAACCTGCAGGCCTGGGGTGCGCGCCAGGAACAGGCCATAGTAGGCCGCTACGAATCCTGGCGCCGTCGCGGGCTGTCCCCCTATCTGGGGCGGTTGACCGGAGTCGGCGCCATGCGCGGCATCGAACTGGCCCACGCCGATGGCACCCCGGCGTCGGCTCAACTGACGCAATTGTTGGCAGCGGCACGGGACTCGGGCTTGCTGCTGATGCCCAGCGGCAAATCCCGGCACATCATTCGGCTGCTGGCGCCGTTGACGACCGAGCCGGTGGTGCTGGAGGAGGGATTGGATATTTTGGAGGCGTGCCTGGCGAAGCTGGCTTGATCACATATTTCTGCCTTCGCGAGCAGGCTCGCTCCCACAGAAGTTTTCCACAGGGGCGTGTAGAACATCCAGGCAATAAAAAACCGGCCGGAGCCGGTTTTTTGTGCCCGATGAATCAGAACGAAACGTTCTGCAAGCCATCCAGGTAACGCTCGGTGTCCAGGGCCGCCATGCAACCGGCGCCGGCCGAGGTGATCGCCTGGCGGTAGACGTGGTCAGCGACGTCGCCGGCCGCGAAGATACCTTCGACGCTGGTGGCCGTGGCGTTGCCGTCGCGACCGCCCTTGACCACCAGGTAACCGTCCTTGAGCTCCAGCTGGCCTTCGAACAACGAGGTG
This sequence comes from Pseudomonas sp. AGC41, assembly GCF_057334555.1. Classification (NCBI taxonomy): domain Bacteria; kingdom Pseudomonadati; phylum Pseudomonadota; class Gammaproteobacteria; order Pseudomonadales; family Pseudomonadaceae; genus Pseudomonas; species Pseudomonas sp. AGC41. The sequence goes on along the minus strand of NZ_JBHFJB010000104.1, from coordinate 78,109 downwards.
TTCGGCGTGTGGCCGATGGCGATGAACACACCGTCGACCTTGATTTCGTCAAAGCTGCCGTCATTGTTCTTCAGGCGGGCACCGGTCACGCCCATGTTGTCGCCCAGCACTTCGTCGAGGGTCGCGTTGAGCTTGAGGATGATCTTGCCTTCGGCGACGCGGGCGTTGAGCTTGTCGATCAGGATCTTCTCGGCGCGGAAGGTTTCGCGACGGTGGATCAGCGTGACCGTGCTGGCGATGTTGGCCAGGTACAGGGCTTCCTCGACGGCGGTGTTGCCGCCACCGACCACAGCCACTGGCTTGTTGCGGTAGAAGAAGCCGTCGCAGGTGGCGCAGGCCGAAACACCTTTGCCCATGAACGTTTCTTCCGATGGCAGGCCCAGGTAGCGGGCGCTGGCGCCGGTGGCGATGATCAGGGCGTCACAGGTGTAGGTCGCGCTGTCGCCGGTCAAGGTGTAGGGCTTGGCGGCGAAATCCACGGCGTTGATGTGATCGAAGACGATCTCGGTCTCGAAGCGCTCCGCGTGCTCCTTCATGCGTTCCATCAAGGCCGGACCGGTCAGGCCATGGACATCACCCGGCCAGTTGTCGACTTCAGTGGTGGTGGTCAACTGACCGCCGGCCTGCATGCCGGTGATCAGCAACGGCTTGAGGTTGGCACGTGCCGCATAGACCGCGGCGCTGTAACCGGCGGGGCCGGAACCGAGGATAATCACTCGCGAATGACGGACTTCAGACATGACCTGCTCCTGTTGACCGGACCCTGCGGCCCGGAACGCCGGCTATGCGGCGGGAATAAAAAAGGACTGTGGATGCACTTGGGGAAGGCTTGGGTTCGACAGTCCTGAAAAAGATTGGGTGCAGCGTATCGAGGGAGCGAAGATTAAGGAAATACGGTTTAACAATCCAGCTCATAGGTGAGCTCTATCCGCTGCGGCGCTGCCGATAGCTGCAATCCTGCGCTAAACCTTTGTTACACACCGTGTCGTGGCTTTCGCGCATCGGGCAAAGCCGGTAAGGTCGGCGCGTCCACTACCTTCGGAGCCACCTATGCCCGCCGCCCCTGTCCTGTCTGGCCCGCAATATTTGCGAGAAGGACTCAAACTGGTCCTGAGCCCAAGCCTGCGCCTGTTTGTATTGTTGCCGTTGGCGATCAATCTGGTGTTGTTCGTCGGGCTGGTCTACCTGGCCGGCCACCAGTTCAGCCTGTGGGTCGACACGCTGATGCCGTCGCTGCCGGACTGGCTGAGCTTTCTCAGTTACGTGCTCTGGCCCCTGTTCGTCGTCCTTGTCGTACTGATGGTGTTTTTCAGCTTCACCATGCTCGCCAATATCATTGCTGCGCCCTTCAATGGCTTTCTCGCCGAGAAAGTCGAGGTAGTGGTTCGCGGCACTGATGATTTCCCCGCGTTCAGTTGGGGCGAGCTGGTTGCGATGATCCCGCGCACCCTGGCCCGGGAAGCGCGCAAGCTCGGCTATTTCCTGCCCCGGGCCCTGGGGCTGTTTGTGCTGTCGTTCATCCCGGTGATCAACATCGTCGCCGCACCGCTGTGGCTGCTGTTCGGCATCTGGATGATGGCGATCCAGTACATCGACTACCCGGCGGACAACCACAAACTGGGCTGGAACGAGATGCTCGCCTGGCTGCGGGAAAAACGCTGGCAGAGCCTGGGCTTCGGCGGCAGCGTTTACCTGGTGTTGCTGATCCCCTTCGTGAACATCTTGATGATGCCGGCGGCGGTGGCCGGGGCGACGTTGTTCTGGGTTCGCGAACAAGGTGCCGAGACGGCTTTGGCCCGGCGGGGCTGATGGGGCATGACCGGTTAGAAGAACTCGGTTGCTACTCGCCTGAACTGCCTTTCCCAGCCAACTGGTACACAAGGCTGGTACATATGGCACTGATAGCACAACCATTCCGGCATCCCGACTCTGGTATCTATTACCTACGACGCAGGGTGCCGGATGACATCCGAAAAGTGATCGGTAAAACTGAAATCGCCGGTCGCTGAACACACGAAACCCTCAACAGGCGAAGGCTGCATTTGTAATCGCGTATGCAGAGTCCGAGCGCTTTTTCAACAGGCGCAGTGAATTGAATGGCTGCTACCACAGAATGGTCAATGGAACGTCACCGCTTGATTTCGTGATTTCAGTCGACATTATGGTCCCGTCGACTCCCATGCTAATTTGAACTGTTGTGGCCATGCTACGCCTTGCACTTGGCGGACGAGCCCCCCCTTCGGCAGCTCTGGCCTTGATCAAGTCTTCAAAACCCATAGCAACATCCATGTCGTAGATCACCTCTGGTCGAGCCTTGCCCAAGGCGATTTTCGGCGGAAGAGCGATGCAGTTAACGAGGAAAATCCCATTCCAAATTCGGCCCTCATGCAATGAAAGAACATTTCACGGCCCACATCGATACCAGCGGCAAATTCGCGGTTCGTCTGCAATTCACCGCCCTTCAATTGGTTTCCCAAAACTATCCATGATGCGGCCTGAGTTGGCGCTAAAACCGCTGTCACAGCAGTGGCGGATAATAAATAAACTTCTTTGCAGTAAGTAAACCGTTGTAAAATTCACTTTCTTCCGAAGGGTAAATGAGGCTTTTATCCTTGCCATAATCTGATATATAAATGTCATCTTGTCTTGGGTGGCCTTGCAAATTTTATATGCTTAAAAACTGATCAGTGATACCGGGAATTTCGTTTCTCCAGCTTTCTCGAAGTCTTTTACGTGTTTAATCAGAGGCTGTGTTTTTAGATCAATATTCACAGTATTCTGTGAGGACGAATGCACGACCATCGCGGACAGTGATCCATCTTTGATGATGGATCCATGCACGTGGATATCGGCTTAGCTTTCGGAAAGGTACTCCGCCAAAACGCAAGGAGGCCGGGCTGACCCAAGAACAGCTAGCACATGATGCCGATGCGCAGCGCAACTACGTCAGCTTGATAGAACGCGGGATTCACCACCCTACTATTGCGGTAGTTTTCAGGCTTGCACAAGCTCTACACTGCCTGCCGTCCGCTCTGATATCAGAACTGGAAATAGAGCTGACCCGCCCCCAGTAGTTGCGGATGCTTATGCTTTGTCCTTGACCGCAAATACAGGCTCATCTGCGCCGCTCCCGCCTATAAAAACCTCATGCGTTCCGCAACAATTTCGAGGCACTGTCGTCGCAAATCCTTGCGATCCACAGCATAGTGCGCTCGACGATGGGCGTCGGCGGACAGTGCTATGACATTCTCGATTGTGTCAGCTCCTCCCTCCGAAAGCGGGACAATATGGTGGGTTTCTAAATAAATGCCGCCGTTTGCCATTTTGAAACCTGGAGCGCTCGTCAGCTCACATGTGCCCCCCGATCTTGCCAGCACAAGCGCACGTACCTTCGGATCTCGGTACCTTTGAACACCATTGTACGTATAGGCCTCAGAGCGGTTTTCCTCCCGAAACTGATCGCACATTACCTGCCCATCTCCAATGGGAAGACCTGCTGTGTCCTCCTCACAACCCGCTGTTCCTAATGGATGATCAGAATTGCATCCACGAATCAGGAGAAAATCACCCGTGTCTTTATCAAAGCGCTCCACCGTCCAGGATTCGTCATCTAAGTAACGACCAACAGCACGGTCATTCCCAGAATCCACGTCTTCTATCTCGCGGACAGGTCCTGACACGATCACCACACGTACAGGGACCGAATTCATGTAGGCAAGCTGAACTGTCGAGTTGAAATGTTGCGCACGACTAATGCGTGGGTCCTTGATAGTGCGGTTTCTATTTTTGGGGTCTTTTTCGAGTTGCCTGATCAACGTATCGGCATAGGAAGCCAGGTTGCCCGAGAAGTGAACTCGTCCCCGATCATCCACTCGTAGCTCTTCGAACCAGACGCATAACAAAAATATACGCTCGTTATAGTTGCGAAAAGACCATTCGTAGCAGTACCCACCGTTGGATTGGGGCAAAGCGACCGGTTGACCGTCTTTCTTTCTGAAGCTCCACGCGTTGACATCGATACCCGCTTCCTCCACGCAATCGATGATCATCCATTTGCCCTTGGGCCTTAAAGCTTCCAATTCAGTATCCAACACTTGCTCCTTATAAAAACCTAGATTTAGCGAGCTGATAATAGCAGCGCATCATCTAACGACCGATTTACGAGCCCTTAAAAATCCAAGTTATTTAAGCATAACAAATTAACCCTTGACGATTTTTTATACCATGGTAACGCGATACTACCTTTTATGATACCAACCAAGGATCAATTCATGTCGCGAACGTTTCTCTACTGCCGAGTGAGCACCGCGAGCCAGTTCACTAAAGCCAAGTTCAAGAAGTGAAATCTGCGGATTTGATATCCAACCGAACCGCGTTGTTGAAGAAACCATTTCGGGCAACATTGCTACGTCAGAATGTCCAGGGTTTCAAAAGCTACTTGACCGAATGGCGTCAGGTGACGTTTTAATCGTTACCAAGCTTGACCGTCTGGGCAGAAATGCAATGGACGTACGCCAGACAGCGGAGAGGTTGGCAAATAATGGAGTCCGCGTTCATTGCCTAGCTCTAGGAGGTGTTGACTTAACCTCTGCGGCAGGGAAGATGACAATGCAAGTCCTTGGAGCGGTCGCCGAATTTGAACGTGATCTGCTGATCGAACGAACCCAGCAAGGCTTGAAACGTGCAAAAGCCGAAGGAAAGAAATTGGGTCGCCCAGTCGCGGTGAAAACCACTGCAAGCGTTCAACAGTTGAAGGCACAAGGATATATACAGACCCAGGTTGCATCAGAATTAGGTATTGGTATTGCAACGGTAAAACGCCACTGGCACATTGGAGGGCTGCCGGAGGTGTAAATTCAATACCACCCTATTTTAGGCCTAAACACCATTCTGGCCCCATGTGAATATTAAGCTGGATCAACGACGCACTTTGCCCGCTCGAAAAATTCGAACAGGAAACTGAACTTAGGCAGCTTGATTTACCTCTAAAAAACGCATTCCTTACCTGCTTTGTCCGCTCGATGTGTATAGATGATAATTTTTTGAGAAAAAAATGCACCTCAAATGTCCCTACTAATCAGCAGGGCCAACATTTTGATAATCATATCGCCTCGGCAACGGCATCTGCCACTCCCGCTTCAATCGCATCTTTTGCCAAACTATCATAGTATCGCTTAGTAAGCTCAGACTGAAGAAAGTCATCATTCAATAGTTTCAAAAATAATCCCTGAGATTTTTTCGTACGCAAACTAAACCGTTCTCCATCAGCTGTGAATTTGAATCGCCCACGCAATGCCGGATGCGTACTCGCAAAGCTGATAACGTCTGCGTTAGGTATCAAATTAAGAACCGGAGAAGAGCTAGCCGCCTTTACCAGTTTTCTCGAAAAAGAAATATCATCCAGCCTATCAGAAAACACCTGTACGTTTTCAACCAAATCCGCTTGCTTGATATTTTCAATGCCTTGAGTAGCTATATTCTTAATGGCGTCATGAAACCCAAAGAAACGCTCCAACGCCTTCAAGTCAAGAATATAATACTGCCCACCTATCTTGAAAAATTCAAATTTCGCATTAATTTTCAGCACATCCTCATCGAGCTTTTTGAATCTATTGCTACCCCGAGCACGCATCAAATTGAAGCCTGTATCTTTACGCAGCAACGCAACAGGGTACTGATACTTATACAACGCCATCTGATGCTCAGCATTACCGAGCAAAATCAATATCCCTTCAAGATTATTAAGCCTATCTTCAGCGAAAGAAAACTCGTCAAAGTTATCAGCCGCAATAATGCTTCTCAAGTGTTGTAGTTCAGGAGGGATATCAGGAAGATCATAATGATAAACTGTTTCCCTACGATCATCGGCGCTCGAAAGCTCAATCAAGGAAAGATCATCATTCATTAGAATTCTGTTCGTTATCGATTCAACAAACATACTAGTTAATTCTGTTTGTGGAACCTCATCAATATCTGCTTTTTTTATCTGCATACCATTGTCGGACTCTAAAAGAAAATAGATTTCAGCCCCACATCCATCGGCAATAACCGCTGATATCTGCGCTTTCAACTCATCGATAGTCATTACGCTTTCCTTACGAAAAAGACTTTATCATCCAGGCCTAAGCGACTTATCTGGTCCCCCACAGCCAGGCGTTCCTTTGAAATAACCACCACACCTTCCACCAACCCCACGCGCGTCTGTAAGTTTACTTTATACACCCTAAAACCAAGGACCGCTAAAGTCGGATTAGCATAAAATTTATCAGTCTTAACGTATATCACGCCGATGATAAACAGCAAAACTCCCAGAGCAAGCAAATATCTTACACTCGTCAAATTAAAACAAATCAATGGGATGATATAGGTTGTTAAAAACGTAAGATGCTCATAATTCACATCTTCTATTTTAATAACTCGCGCCGCAATACTTTTAGCTCCCGCGATACGATAATCAAAACGAAAGTAATACATCGTACCGAAAAGTAAAAAGGCAAAAGCAATGACAGAAACGACATTACGCGTAAGCAATGATGAAAAACCGATAAATTTACATTTATCACCGTAACAAATCGGAATATCAACCGTGACTACTACAATCAGCAGAAATAAAAACCAAAGCGAAAGTATATATAATTCAAATTTCTCTCTACTTTCATGTGTTCGCATTGAGTCATGGTCCGTTTGCTCAAGCCACTTATGAAGTAAGTAGCTTTCTGCACCGTATTCCATTATGCCACGGATGTCCATAGGCCATCACTAGACAACCCACCATGATTTACATGGCAGATTGCACGGGTCTTAAAATAGGCGATTAAGCGATGGGACGCGATGGCAAAGGTACTGGCTGTCTGTAGAGGCAGCTATTCGCCTTCCGCCTTAATGAATTGAGTAGAGAGGCTTGGCGCTCGATCACGAAGGTAAGTCGCAGCGTCGTCTGCAATGTCCTTCGCTTTCTCATGCCGCTCAGCAAGGTTCATTGCCCATGATCGCCCTGGATGTATCACGTCCCAGCGTGGACGCATCCCAGCATGGCGCCCCTTCCCAGGGTTGTGGTTGCCAAAGCCATCAATTAGCGAATTCCACACGGGGGTAAACCTCGCGATAATTAGCGATTCGCCCAATGGAATCCAAATGTCGTCCACTACCAAAAACCGGCAGTGGAAATCCTCGATATTCAGGTTCTCAGCCGCACGAATGCTGTCAGCATGTTCCTTCAATCGCTTTTGAAGAACCTTTCCAGGTAACGATCCTAAATCGCCGCCCATTCGGGCACCGGCAGGAACAGCCTTGCCTACGTAAATCGGCAGCATGAACTGCCCATTTTGGTTCAATGACGCTAACCGCGCATATGCCGGGAAGTCACCAGTGTAGTAAATCGCATACACTCCCGCCCCATCGAATGCAGGTAATGCGCTCAGTGGGTGGACCTCCTTGGATAGCAACGCTTCAGCAACGCTGGCACCTAGGTTTTTCTTGTCCAACGGATTGAATGGAATGACCTTGCCCGTCATGCGACGTTTACCACCTTCTTGACGGTTTTTTGAATACGGATGATCTCAGCAATTGCCAGCTTTTCCGCAACACTCGAAGCCACATGCTGCGCTAGTAACACCGGTACCGCATTACCAAGCTGTCGCATCGTTTCGGACCAGCTTCCATGGAACCGGAAGCCATCTGGGAAAGTTTGAATGCGAGCGCTTTCACGCACAGTGAAATAACGCACATCACCATTTGGCTTGACTAACATGTTTTCGCCGCCCGGTACGCCATGGTCGCCAGCTTTCAGAGTCTTGGCTGGTAAATCCAACGGGCTACCGGTGTGCCCTGGGTATGAGCGAGCGCCGCCCTGAAATGTATGGTTAGGCACTTTCAGTGCTGCCTTGGTTTCAGGATCAGGAAGGTCGGCAATCGCATCACGGACCGTTCTCCATGGCTCTTTATCCATGGGAAATAGATCGTTCTTCAGCTTACGAACACGTGACAAAAGCTTGGCAGGTACTTCTGGCATTTTGAGGCCATGCCTAGCCCAGTATTCACCGGTGACCCACTGTGAATGCAACAACGCATCATAGCTGTGGGTTTCTTCAGGAAAGGACCACTCAACGCCGAGGTCGTCCCTAAAGCCAACGATGAAAACCCGCTCCCTTTTCTGTGGAACACCATAATCAGCGGCATTCACAAGGGTCGGCACAACGTTGTAGGTGTGGCCCTTCCCCTTGCGCTTACCCGAGGTTCGCTCAGCTTGCAGGCGCATCAAATGATCATGCCAACCCTCGTCTTTTCGACGTGGCAATTCTGGGAACTCAAGCTGGAGCAAAATGTACTGGTAGTAATTTGCGAAAGCAGCTCGCGTCAGCCCTTTCACATTTTCTACGATGAACGCCTTCGGCTTTAATGTTCGGATGATTTCAACAGTCGCGGGGAACATGTCGCGACTATCATCGTACGCACCATGTTTACCGCCGATGGAGAACGGTTGACAAGGAGGACCACCCGCAAGCAGCTCAATACCTTCAGGAACGCTGCTCCAGTCAAAACCACGCACATCACCTTCATGTAGCTTCCAGTGCTGCACAAGGGGATAGCCACGCTTCTGGTTTTCACGAACGGTATCGCAAGCCCACTTGTCCCACTCGACGACGGCTAGGTGTGAAAATCCAGCTATTTCACATCCCATGGCAAGGCCGCCCGCCCCCGCGAATAGCTCAACGGATTTCATCGCGTGTTCTCCCCACCAAGAAAGCCCTTCAGCATTTTCTCTAATAAATTCAAATCTTTAAGCTCGCATTCCCAAATCACAAGAACATCCCATCCCAGTGACCTTAGCTGAAGCAATGTGCGTATATCGCGTTCCCGGTTGCCTTCCAATTTTGGAATCCAGAAGTCCAACCGAGACTTGGGCAATCTTGCGAGTGGACAGCCATCATGCCGGTGCCAAAAACATCCGTGGACGAAAATGACTTTCTTCTTGCCCTTGAAAATGATGTCCGGGCGGCCTGGGAGGCTACGATCGTGAAGTCGATAGCGAAATCCCATCGAAAAAAGTAGCCGACGCACCACCATTTCGGGCTTTGTGCCCTTTGACTTTACCTTCGCCATGCGGAGGCTTCGGTCAGAGGGGGACAGCGTGTCCACGAATCTTACCAGTCACAGGGAATTCCTTCATTACCAAAAACTACGAATAGTGATGCCCTGCTAGCACCTGAAAAATACTATCGCGGCAGGTAAGGGTCCTCGCGGATCTCCATACCTGACGATCATTGCTGGACTCTGCACCCAAAAAACGAATTCACCTTTGGTTTGCCCACGTAGGTACCAAGCTCGGCTCAATTGCCATGTAGCTCAAGCCAAGCCCAGCAGCCATAACGAAAAACCAAAGCTTCCCCGAGAAAAAAATCGTGGAGCCAGTCAAGAACATCCAAAAGCCTTGCAGCGGGCCATAGCTACGCTGGTTCATTAATGCCAGATAGTGAAGCAGCGCGACACCAGTGAAAACCATGACAAGGAAAATCAATGCCACGCCGATCACCTGAAAAATCATCAGTGATTGCCCGTACGCCGATAGGCTATGCGCGTAAAAATCCAAAAACGTACGCTGAGATGCCAGTTGCGTTAGCTCAGGATCAAAGGACGCCTTTGCCAGCAGCAAAAGACGACCACAAGCAGCAAGAATAGCTATCGGTGCAGCAATGTAAACGCTCCAACTGCTTGATGTGAATTGCCCTTTAACCAACGACACCAAGGCAATAGTCAAGTTGAAAGACAGCAAGGTTGACAAAAGCGCCCAGAGACATTCATGAACAAGGTCAATGTGGATCGCATATTTCCAGACCAAGAAGACCAAACCTAAACCAGCCGCGATCAACACAGCGATCACACCGCTAGCATCGTCGCCAGACCCTGATCGTTGTTGATTCACGACGATTTTGGTGATGTATGTTTTCCTCGTCTGAGACACGGTGACGGGTGCGTTCACTGTCGGCGAATTGGTTATCCCCGCGAACAATGCACCAAAAACCACCCCCATCAGAGGCCCCCAAATCCACGCCTGCATCGTCGCGTTTTCGATCAAATCCAAGATTGTCTGCATTAAATGCTCGCTGAGAAATTTTAGTCAGAATACTGTTTAAAAAACCAGTGATGGCTAATAAACCACGAGCCTGAAAGCAATGCAATTTTGACGTCAGAAAATTTTCACCCTCTTTGCATCCATTATCCTTTCTCCATCAATCTAGAAGCCTTCAAAAAACTGCCAGGCCAACCTGTACCTTTCGGCAGGTCCATATCACTGAAACATTTCCGCTCACTCATTTGGGAAAGGGCAGTGAACGGCGTGGCTTTCGGAACGTATGCCCACTTTTCAGTACATCGACTACCCGGCGGACAACCACAAACTGGGCTGGAACGAGATGCTCGCCTGGCTGCGGGAAAAACGCTGGCAGAGCCTGGGCTTCGGCGGCAGCGTTTACCTGGTGTTGCTGATCCCCTTCGTGAACATCCTGATGATGCCGGCGGCAGTGGCCGGGGCGACGCTGTTCTGGGTGCGCGAACAAGGTGCCGAGACCGCTTTGGCCCGGCAGGGCTGAGCCGTCACAAATCCATCATCCTGGCGTCACAATGACGAAACGGCCCCGGTCGACACTGGGGCCATGACCACACTCCTGCACGTTACCCTCGTCACCGAAACCTTTGCGCCGGAAATCAATGGCGTAGCCAACACCCTGGGCCGTCTCTACGACGGCTTGCGTGCCCGCGGGCACCGGGTGGAACTGATCCGCCCTCGCCAGGCCGGGGACCAGGGCCTGGCCAGTGACGAGCAGTTGCTGTTATGCCGGGGCTGGCCTTTGCCGGGGTATCCGGGGCTGCAATGGGGGCAGGCGTCGATGCACAAACTGCTGCGGCGTTGGAAACGTCATCGCCCGGACGTGTTGTACATCGCCACGGAAGGCCCGCTGGGCTTGTCCGCGCTACGGGCAGCGCGGCGCCTGGGGATTTCGGTGGTCAGCGGCTTCCATACCAATTTCCAGCAGTACACCCAGCAATATGGCCTCGGTTTGCTAAGCCGTGGGCTGACACATTATCTGCGCTGGTTCCACAACCGCTCCAGCCTGACGCTGGTGCCCAGCCTCAGTCAGCGCCTGGAACTGGAACGGCGGCATTTCGAACGCGTGGCGTTGCTGTCCCGCGGCGTGGACAGCCAATTGTTCCATCCAGCCAAACGCTCCACAGACCTGCGTGAGACGTGGGGCCTGGGCGAGGACGACATTGCAGTCATCCATGTCGGACGCCTGGCGCCGGAGAAAAACCTGGGGCTGCTCAAGCGCAGTTTCGACACGCTGAGCAACGCTTTTCCGGCATGGCGTATCAGACTGGTGATAGTCGGTGACGGCCCGCAGCGGCCCGCCCTCGAACAGCAATTGCCCGAGGCAATCTTTTGCGGCGCACAGCGTGGCGAAGCGCTGGCTGCGCATTATGCGTCCGGGGATGTGTTTGTCTTTCCGAGCCTGACCGAAACCTTTGGCAACGTTGTGCTCGAAGCGCTGGCCTCCGGGCTGGGCGTGGTGGCCTACGACCAGGCTGCGGCGGCGCAGCACATCCGTCACGGCTATAACGGTGTGCTGGCGATGCCGGGGGATGAAGAGGCTTTCTGCGACGCGGCCCGCTGGCTGCTGGAAGAGCGCGAGGCCTTGCGTTGTGTGCGGCTCAATGCGCGCCAGCATGCCAGTCGCCAGGGCTGGGCATCGGTGATCGAGCAGTTCGAGGCGCAGTTACGCGGGGTTTGTGCGGGTGAGCAGGTGTTGCCTGCGGCGCCGACGGTGCGTTGAGCCTCGGTGATTTTGAAATCGCCTTCGCGAGCAGGCTCGCTCCCACATTAGAAGATCTTCGGTGAACATACATCTTGTGTCCGACCGCAATCCATTGTGGGAGCGAGCCTGCTCGCGAAGGCAGGCGCCACTCAGACCAAGGTCATCAACGCCTCGCGGCTGAACGGCAGGATCTCCTGCTCGCGCCCTTCACGCACTTTCTGCGCCCAGTCAGGATCCACCAGCAGCGCGCGCCCCACCGCCACCAGATCGAACTCTTCCTTGTTCAGGCGCTCCAGCAGGTTCTCCAGGCTGGCCGGTTGCGCAACCTTGTCGGTATTGACCATGAACTGCAGGAACTCACCGTCCAGGCCGACGCTGCCGACAGTAATGGTAGGCTTGCCAGTGAGCTTGCGGGTCCAGCCGGCCAGGTTCAGGTCCGAGCCTTCGAACTCCGGCTCCCAGAAACGACGCGTGGAGCAATGGAAAATATCCACGCCGGCATCCGCCAGGGGCTTGAGAAATTCTCCCAGCGCTTCGGGCGTCTGCACCAGGCGCGCGGTGTAGTCCTGCTGTTTCCATTGGGAAAAACGGAAGATGATCGGGAAGCCCTCACCTACCGCAGCCCGCACCGCGCGAATCAGCTCGATCGCGAAGCGCGAACGGTTGGCCAGGCTGCCGCCGTAACCGTCGGTGCGCTGGTTACTGCCTTCCCAGAAGAACTGGTCCACCAGGTAGCCGTGGGCACCGTGGATTTCCACCCCGTCCATGCCGATGCTCTGGGCGTCTTTTGCCGCTTGGGCGAATGCCGCAATGACCTCGTCGATGTCCGCCTGGCTCATGCCATGGACCACGACTTGACCGTCCTTGAGTTTTTCAGTCGGGCCGTAGCCCGGCACGGCACCATCCGGCTCGGTGCCGAGACGCCGCACATTACCCACATGCCATAGTTGCGGAACAATCTTGCCGCCTTCGGCGTGCACGGCATCGACCACTTTTTTCCAACCGGCCAGGGCGGCCTCACCGTAGAAGTGCGGTACGTTCGGATAGCCGTTGGACGCCTGATGGCCGACCGTGGTGCCCTCGGTGATGATCAGGCCGACCCCGGCCGCCGCGCGACGACGGTAATACTCGATCACCTTGGCGTTCGGTACGCCGCCAGGCGAAAAGGAGCGCGTCATCGGCGCCATCACGACCCGGGTCGGCAATTCCAGCGCGCCGAGATGAAAGGGTTTGAACAGGGCTTTTACAGGCATGGGGCACTCCATGAAAACGCGGTCACAGATCGGATATGACGACGATAATATGAGGCCTGCACAGCGCTGGGTAGCACTATTGATTGGAGTGATTAAGGATTAAAAGGTCGCGCTGAGGTATGGGGCTCGCCACAAAGCAATCACAAGCTTATGCGGTTCAAGCCAGCGCTTTTTCAATCGCCTGGATGACCGAAGGATCATCCGGCGCCGTGCGCGGCGAGAAACGCGCAAGCACCCGGCCATCCTTGCCGAGCAGGAATTTTTCGAAGTTCCAGGTGATGTCTCCGGGAAACTCGGCACCTTCACCGGCCAACAGACGGTACAACTGGTGACGGTCGTGGCCGTTCACTTCCAGTTTGCTCGACAGCGGAAACGTCACGCCGTAATTGAGGCTGCAGAATTCCTGGATCTCCTGATCGGTCCCCGGCTCCTGGCCGGCGAACTGATTACAGGGCAGGCCCAGCACGCTGAACCCCTTGTCCTTGTATTGCTGGTAAAGGTTTTCCAGCGCCGCGTACTGAGGCGTCAGGCCACATTTGGAGGCGACGTTGACCACCAGCACGACTTGGCCCTTGAAGGGCGCGAGAGGAAGCTCCTGACCATCCAAGGCTTGCAGTTTAAGGTCGTGGAAAGCACTCATGACGAACTCCAGGGTTTGCGGATCTTTTCGAAACAGCCATGGGCGATGCTAACAGCTGGCGACTAAAAAGGCGCCATAAGGCGCCTCTCCAGTCAACTTGAGCGTAGCGCACAAATCAGTGCTGATGGCCGCCTTCACCATGGACGTGGCCATGGGCGATTTCTTCCTGGCTGGCATCACGGATGTCGACGATCTTGACTTGGAAGTTCAAGCGCTGACCGGCCAACGGGTGGTTGCCGTCGACAGTCACGTCGTCGCCGTCGAGGTCACGGATAGTGACAATCTGCATCTGGCCATCAGGCGCCGAAGCGTGGAACTGCATGCCCACTTCCAGCTCATCCACGCCTTCGAACATGCTGCGGCTCAAGGTGCTGACCAGCTCGGCGGAATATTCGCCATAAGCGTCTTCCGGCTCAACGGCCACTTTCAGCTCGTCACCGGTGGTTTTGCCTTCCAGGGCTTTTTCCAGGCCTTGGATGATGTTGCCTGCGCCATGCAGGTAGACCAGCGGAGCGCCGCCGGCGGAGCTGTCGATGACCTCACCAGCGTCGTTGGTCAGGGTATAGTCGATGGAGACAGCCTTATTGGCGGCGATCAGCATGGGGCGAGACCTTTTGCATAAGAATGAAGAACGGACAAGTCTAAACAAGGATTTGCCCGAAAGCGAACGGAACCCGGACAAACGGGCTAGCTCGAACAGACCAACGGTCACCGGCTTCCACCAGGATGAGGACGGGCACTGGGTGGCCGAGCTGTCCTGCGGCCACACTCAGCACCTGCGCCACCAGCCACCCTGGCAATCCAGGGCCTGGGTGCTGGACCCGGCGCAACGTATTGAAAAAATAGGCCAGCCCTTTGCTTGCGGCTGGTGCGCTCAAGGCCCGGTTAGCGATAACCTTGGCGACTGAATTGTGGGTAGACGACCCGTCATAGGTCGCGCCATTCCCCCTTAGAGAATTCGCATGCAAACTTTTTTTATCGCACCCACCGATTTTGGTGTGGGTCTGACCTCCATCAGCCTCGGGCTGGTGCGTACCCTCGAACGGGCCGGGCTGAAAGTCGGCTTTTTCAAACCCATCGCCCAGCCCCACCCTGGCGATACCGGCCCGGAACGCTCCACCGAACTGGTGGCCCGTACCCACGGCCTCAAGCCGCCGCAACCGCTGGGCCTGGCCCATGTGGAGCGCATGCTCGGCGATGGCCAGCTCGATGAGCTGCTGGAAGAAATCATCACCCTCTACCAACAGGCCGCGATCGGCAAGGACGTGCTGGTCGTCGAGGGCATGGTCCCGACCCGCAGCGCCAGCTACGCCGCCCGGGTCAACCTGCACTTGGCCAAGAGCCTGGACGCCGAGGTCATCCTGGTGTCGGCGCCGGAAAACGAAGTGCTGACTGAACTGTCCGGTCGTGTCGAGTTGCAGGCGCAACTGTTCGGCGGGCCGAAAGATCCGAAGGTCCTCGGCGTGATCCTCAACAAGGTGCGCACCGACGAAAGCATGGAAGCGTTTTCAGCACGGCTCAAGGAGCACTCGCCCCTGCTGCGCAGCGGCGACTTCCGGCTGCTCGGCTGCATCCCCTTCCGCCCCGAACTCAACGCCCCGCGCACCCGCGACGTGGCCGACCTGATGGGCGCGCAGGTGCTCAACGCCGGCGACTACGAAACCCGGCGCATGAGCAACATCATCATCTGCGCCCGGACCATGCGCAACACGGTGGAACTGCTCAAGCCCGGCGTATTGGTGGTCACCCCGGGCGATCGCGATGACATCATCCTGGCCGTGAGCCTGGCGGCGATCAACGGCGTGCCGCTGGCGGGCCTGCTGCTGACCAGCGACACCCTGCCCGACCCGCGCATCATGGACCTGTGCCGAGGCGCCTTGCAGGCCGGCTTGCCGGTGCTGTCGGTGAGCACCGGCTCCTATGACACCGCCAACCTGCTCAACAGCCTGAACAAGGAGATCCCCATCGACGACCGCGAACGCGCGGAGATCATCACCGATTTCGTTGCCAGTCACCTCGACGCCAACTGGCTGCACCAGCGCTGCGGCACGCCACGGGAAATGCGCCTGTCGCCGGCGGTGTTCCGCTACCAACTGATCCAGCGCGCCCAGGCCGCCAACAAGCGCATCGTCTTGCCCGAAGGCAGCGAACCGCTGACCGTACAGGCGGCTGCGATTTGCCAGGCTCGGGGCATCGCCCGTTGCGTGTTGCTGGCCAAGCCGGCCGACGTCGAAGCCGTGGCCCGCGCCCAGGGCATCGAATTGCCGCCAGGGTTGGAGATTCTCGACCCGGATACGATCCGCGAGCGTTACGTGGAACCCATGGTGCGGCTGCGCAAGAGCAAGAGCCTGAACGCACCGATGGCCGAGCAGCAACTGGAAGACACCGTGGTGATCGGCACCATGATGCTGGCGCTGGATGAAGTCGACGGGCTTGTCTCGGGCGTCATCCACTCGACCGCCAACACCATCCGCCCGGCGTTGCAACTGATCAAGACCGCGCCCGGCTGTTCGCTGGTGTCCTCGGTTTTTTTCATGCTCTTCCCCGAGGAAGTGCTGGTGTATGGCGACTGCGTGATGAACCCGCACCCGAGCGCCGCAGAGCTGGCGGAAATCGCCCTGCAAAGCGCCGATTCGGCCGCAGCGTTCGGCATCACGCCACGGGTGGCGATGCTCAGCTATTCCAGCGGCGAGTCGGCCAGTGGCGAAGAAGTGGAGAAGGTCCGTGAAGCCACGCTGCTGGCCCACGAGGCACAACATGGCTTGCTCATCGACGGCCCGTTGCAATACGACGCCGCCGCCAACGAGGCCGTGGCCCGGCAATTGGCGCCCGACAGCCAGGTAGCCGGCCGCGCCACGGTGTTCATTTTCCCGGACCTGAACACCGGCAACACCACCCACAAGGCCGTGCAGCGCAGCGCCGATTGCGTCAGCCTCGGGCCGATGCTGCAAGGCCTGCGCAAACCGGTGAACGACTTGCCGCGCGGCGCCCAGGTCGATGACATCGTGTACACGATCGCCCTGACCGCGATCCAAGCCGCCAACCGACCCCTGGATATTTAAATGCTGGATTTCCTGCCTGCCCCCGTGCGTGGCGTCATTGCCTCGCTGCTGTTGGCGCTGAACACCATCGCCTGCTGTACGCCGCTGTTCGTCGTGGCGATCTTCAAGCTGTTGCTGCCCTTCCCCGCCGCCCAGCGTTTCACCGACTGGCTGATGAGCCACATCCACGAAGCCTGGATCAGTAACAACAAGGCCTGGATGAACCTGGTGCGCCGCACCCGCTGGCACCTCAGCGGCCTCGAAGGCCTGGACTACCAGCACTCGTATCTGATCACCAGCAACCACCAGAGCTGGGTCGACATCATGGTGCTGCAATACCTGCTGAACCGACGCATCCGCCCATTGAAATTCTTTCTCAAGCAGGAGCTGATCTGGGTGCCGGTGATCGGCCTGGCCTGGTGGGCGCTGGGGTTTCCGTTCATGAAGCGTTATTCCAAGGCGTACCTGGAAAAGCATCCGGAGAAGAAAGGCAAGGACCTGGAAACCACCCGCAAGACCTGTGCGAAGTTTCGCAACAACCCCGTGGGCATCTTCAATTTCGTCGAAGGCACGCGCTTCACCGAAGGCAAGCATGCCCAGCAACAATCACCGTTTCGCTACCTGCTCAAGCCCAAGGCCGGCGGCATCGCGTTTGTGCTTGATGCGATGGGTGAGCAACTGGAGTCGATCATCAACGTGACGATCCATTATCCGGGCGGTCGTCCGGGTTATTGGGATTTGCTCTGCGGCAACGTTGGCGAGGTGGTGGTGCATTTCCAGGAGTTGAAGATCCCGCCGCAGTTCATCGGCAAAAGCTACGACCAGGATGGCGAGTATCGCCTGGAATTCCAGGGCTGGATCAATCAGTTGTGGCAGGACAAGGATGCGCTGCTGGAGCAGATGCATCGCGAATTTCCCAACCGCCGCTGATTCCTTTGTGGGAGCGAGCCTGCTCGCGAAGGCGCTGGATCAGTCACATCTGCGTTGACTGACGCACCGCTTTCGCGAGCAGGCTCGCTCCCACAATGGATTGGGTTTGCGCCTTAGATAAATGAAAAAGCCCGCAGATGATCACTCATCTGCGGGCTTTTCATTTACAGCGCCGATCGTTAGATCGCCCCACGCTTGCGCAGCAGATCCAGCACCTGCTTGACGCTCTCTTCCAGGCTCAGCGCCTGGGTGTCGATCACCAGATCAGCATCCAGCGGCACGTCGTACGGGAAGGACTCGCCTGGGATGTTGTCGCCGGCGGCGGCGTACAGCCCTTGCGGATCACGCTGGGCGCACACCGTTGGCGAGGCCTGGACATAGACGGTCAGCAGCCGCTCGCGGCCAATCAGATCCTTGGCCTGCTCGCGCCCTTCGGCACTCGGCGCAACGAACGCGGCCAGGGTCAACAGGCCCGCTTCGTTGAACTGACGGGCCACGTGAGCCGCCCGACGCCAGTTCTCGGTGCGCCCGGCACGGTCCTGCGGCAAGCCCTTGTTCAGGTCGTGGCGCAGGTTCTGACCATCGAGCACAAACACCGCGCGGCCCATGTCGAACAGCTTGCGTTCCACCGCGTAGGCCAACGTGCTCTTGCCCGCGCCCGACAGCCCGCTGAACAGCACGGTGGCCGGCTGCTGGCCGAAACGCTGGGAGCGTTCTTCCACCGACACATGGGCCAGTTTGCCGTGGTGCGTGCTGCTGCCGTGGGCCAACGGCTGGGCGACGATCATGCCGGCACCGACGGTGCCGTTGGTCAGGCGGTCGATGACGATGAAGGCGCCAGTGGTGCGATTGCTCTCGTAGCCGTCCAGGGCGATCGGCGCATCCAGGGCAATCTTCACCTTGCCGATTTCATTGAGCTGCAACGCGCTGGCCGGACCTTCTTCAAGGGTGTTCACGTCGACCTTGTTGACGATGCTGGCAATCGAGCCGGGTACGTAACTGGTGGCGCGCTTGATGTCGTATTTCTTGCCGGGCAGCATCGGCTCTTCAGCCATCCACACCAGCATCGCTTCGAAACTGTCGGTCACCGGCGGAACGTTGTCGGCGTGTACCAGCAGGTCGCCACGGGAGATGTCGATCTCATCTTCCATGGTCAACGTCACGGCCTGGCCTGGACCGGCGTGCTCCAGCTCGCCTTCGAAAGTCACGATGGATTTCACGCGGCTGCTCTTGCCCGACGGCAGCACCACCACTTCGTCGCCCTTGTGCACGATGCCGCTGGCGAGCGTGCCGGCGAAACCGCGGAAGTTCAGGTTCGGACGGTTGACGTACTGCACCGGGAAACGCAGGTCGGTGAAGTTGCGGTCGCCCGCCACTTCCACGGTCTCGAGGATTTCCATCAGCGACTGGCCGGTGTACCACGGCGAACGCTCGGACTTGTTCACCACGTTGTCGCCCTTGAGGGCCGACATCGGCACGAAGTGCATGCTGGTTGGCTTCATCTTCAAGCCTTCGGCGAACTTCAGGTAGTCGGCCTTGATCGACTCGAACACGCCCTGGTCGAAGTCCTTGAGGTCCATCTTGTTGATGGCCACGACGATGTGCTTGATACCCAGCAACGAGGCGATGAAGCTGTGGCGACGAGTCTGGGTCTGCACGCCGTAGCGAGCGTCCACGAGGATGATCGCCAGGTCACAGGTGGATGCACCGGTGGCCATGTTGCGGGTGTACTGCTCATGGCCGGGCGTGTCGGCGATGATGAATTTACGCTTGGCAGTGGAGAAATAACGGTAGGCGACATCGATAGTGATGCCTTGCTCGCGCTCGGCCTGCAGGCCGTCGACCAGCAACGCCAGGTCGATGTCGTCACCAGTGGTACCAACTTTCTTCGAATCGCGAGTAATTGCTTCCAGGTGATCTTCGTAGATCATCTTCGAGTCGTGCAGCAGGCGCCCGATCAGGGTGCTCTTGCCGTCGTCGACGTTACCGCAGGTCAAAAAGCGCAGCAGCTCTTTACGTTCGTGCTGGCCCAGGTAGGCGAGGATATCCTCGCTGATCAAATCAGATTGATGCGACATGACAACCCCTTAGAAATAACCCTGACGTTTCTTGTCTTCCATCGAGCCTGCGCCATCGTGGTCGATGACCCGGCCCTGGCGCTCGGAAGTTCGCGTCAGGAGCATTTCCTGAATGATGTCCGTCAGGCTTTCGGCCTCGGACTCCACCGCGCCCGTCAACGGGTAGCAGCCAAGGGTACGGAAACGCACCTTCTTCTTGACGATGCGCGCCTTGTCTTCGTCAGACAGGTGCTCAAGGATCCGCTCGTCGTCGATCATGATCAGCGTGCCGTTCTTCTCGATCACTTCACGCTCGGCGGCGAAGTACAGCGGCACGATCGGGATGCCTTCGAGGTAGATGTACTGCCAGATGTCCAGCTCGGTCCAGTTCGACAGCGGGAAGACACGGATCGACTCGCCCTTGTTGACCTTGCCGTTGTAGACGTTCCACAGCTCGGGGCGCTGATTCTTCGGGTCCCAGCGGTGCTTGCTGTCACGGAACGAGTAGACGCGCTCCTTGGCGCGGGACTTCTCTTCATCGCGACGGGCGCCGCCGAAGGCTGCGTCGAAACCATGCTTGTCGAGCGCCTGTTTCAGGCCCTCGGTCTTCATGATATCGGTGTGCTTGGCGCTGCCGTGGGTGAACGGGTTGATGTTCTGCGCCACGCCGTCCGGGTTGATATGGGTGATCAGGTCCAGGCCAAGCTCTTCAACCATGCGGTCACGGAACTTGTACATCTCCTGGAATTTCCAGCGGGTGTCGACGTGCATCACCGGAAACGGCAGCTTGCCGGGGAAGAACGCCTTGCGTGCCAAGTGCAGCATCACGGCGGAGTCTTTACCGATGGAGTACAGCATCACCGGGTTATCGAACTCGGCGGCCACCTCGCGGATGATGTGGATGCTTTCCGCCTCCAGCTGTTTCAGATGCGTCAGTTTGTCGACCATGGCTACTCACGAAAGCTTTCTTATGAACGGCCAGCGGGCCGTGTTCGAGCGGGGAATCCTAGCACAGCGACCTCTTCTAATCAGGGCGCCAAATAGATCGAAACAGCATATGGATATGCCTGTGGGTTCGGGCGCGTTCAGGTATCCATGTGGGAGCGAGCCTGCTCGCGAAGGCGGTGCGTCAGTCAATACACATGTGTCTGTGATAACGCTTTCGCGAGCAGGCTCGCTCCCACAGGGTGACCAGCAGTCAGATCGGGTTGGGGCAATCGATGAAGATGTGCTCCAGCGCGAAGCGTCGCGCCAGGTAATCACCCAGCGCCTGCACGCCATACCGCTCGGTCGCATGATGCCCGGCGGCAATGAAGCTGATGCCGTTCTCCCGGGCGCTGTGGAAGGTCTGCTCCGACGCTTCGCCGCTGAGGTACAGGTCAACCCCGGCGAGTACCGCCTGATCGATGTAGCCCTGGCCGCCGCCAGTGCACCAGCCCACCCGGCGGATCATCTGCTCGCCTTCGATCAGCAGAGGTTCGCGCCCCATCACTTCCTGGACCTTGCGGGCAAAATCCCGGGGCGTCATCGGCTCGGACAAGGAGCCGACCAGACCAACGATTTTCGGGTTGTCCGGATCCAGCGGCCCCTCGACGGTGATGTCCAGCTGCCGGGCCAGTTGCACGTTATTGCCCACCTCGGGATGCAGATCCAGCGGCAAATGGTAGGCCAACAGGCTGATGTCGTGCTTGAGCAAGGTTTTCAGGCGCCGCTGCTTCATGCCAGTGATACACGGGTTCTCGCCCTTCCAGAAATAACCATGATGCACCAGCACCAGGTCGGCGCTGGCCTCTACGGCGGCGTCGAGCAGCGCCTGGCTGGCGGTCACGCCGCTGACAATCCGTATCACCTGCGGCGCGCCTTCGACCTGCAAGCCATTGGGGCAGTAGTCGGCAATCCGGCTGCTCGCCAGGTATCGGTCCACTTCTTCAACCAGGGTGTTCAGGGCTACGGCCATAAAAAGACTCCTAAATATCCCGTTCAGAGGCGCGCGCGGCCTCGTATAATGCGCGACATTATGGGCGGTCCCATTCCGCCTGCAACCTCTGTAGGACGTGCTTAATGCTCAAGGCGCTGCGTTTTTCCGGCTGGCCGCTGTTGGCTGGCGTACTTGTCGCACTACTGATTATCCAGCGCTACCCGGAATGGGTCGGCTTGCCAAGCCTCGACGTCAACCTGCAACAGGCGCCGCAGGCCAAGGCTCCGCAGCAAGGCCCCGTGTCCTATGCCGATGCGGTGATCCTCGCCGCGCCGGCGGTAGTCAACCTGTACACCACCAAGGTCGTGAACAAGTCCGGTCACCCGCTGTTCGAGGACCCGCAATTCCGACGCTTCTTTGGTGACAACTCGCCCAAGCAGAAGCGCATGGAATCAAGTCTGGGCTCGGGCGTCATCATGAGCCCGGAAGGCTACATCCTGACCAACAACCACGTCACCAGTGGTGCCGACCAGATCGTGGTGGCACTCAAGGACGGTCGTGAAACCCTGGCGCGGGTGATCGGCAGCGACCCGGAAACCGATCTGGCCGTGCTGAAGATCGATTTGAAAAACCTGCCGGCAATCACCATCGGCCGCTCCGACAGCATCCGCATCGGCGACGTGGCCCTGGCGATCGGCAACCCGTTCGGCGTCGGCCAGACCGTGACCATGGGCATCATCAGCGCCACCGGTCGCAACCAGTTGGGCCTGAACAATTACGAGGACTTCATCCAGACCGACGCCGCGATCAACCCCGGCAACTCCGGCGGTGCGCTGGTGGATGCCAATGGCAATCTCACCGGGATCAATACGGCGATCTTCTCCAAGTCCGGCGGCAGCCAGGGCATTGGCTTCGCCATTCCGGTGAAACTGGCCATGGAGGTGATGAAGTCGATCATCGAGCACGGCCAGGTGATTCGCGGCTGGCTGGGCATTGAAGTCCAGCCGCTGACCCAGGAGCTGGCGGAATCCTTTGGTTTGTCCGGGCGCCCCGGCATCGTCGTAGCGGGGATTTTCCGCGACGGTCCGGCCCAGAAAGCCGGCCTGCAATTGGGCGACGTGATACTCAGCATCGACGGCGAACCGGCCGGCGACGGCCGCCGCTCGATGAACCAGGTGGCGCGGATCAAGCCCACCGACAAGGTCACCATCCAGGTGATGCGCAACGGCAAGGAGCTCAAGCTCACCGCCGAGATCGGCCTGCGTCCACCGCCGGCGCCGGTCGTGCTCAAAGAAGAAGAGTAAACCAATCCCCTGTGGCGAGGGAGCTTGCTCCCGCCGGGTCGCGCAGCGGCCCTGAAAACTATCACCTCAAAACACCAGACAATCCTGTTGGAGCTGCTTCTCGCAGCCCAGCGGGAGCAAGCTCCCGCGCCACAAAAACAATCCGCGAATCGCCTGAATCAGAAATAGCATAAATTCTCATTAGTAGTGTTATATTGTTTCAATACTAAAAATTGGAACAACATAACATGTCATCCTTCAAACGGATTTCCGCTGCCAGTCTCGCCCTCGGCCTGCTCGGTGATCCCGCCTTTGCCGAAGAAATCCAGCCCCTGGAACTCGACGCCATCAACGTCACGTCCGAGTACGAATCCCCCACCGGCCCCGTTTCAGGTTATCGCGCGGCCCGCTCCGCCAGCGCGACCAAAACCGACACCGCCCTGCGCGACGTCCCGCAATCCATCAGCGTGATTCCCGCGAGCGTGCTCAAGGACCTGGGCAGCACCAGCGTCGAACGAGCGCTGGAGTATGCCGGTGGCGTATCGAAGCAGAACAATTTCGGCGGCCTGACGCTTTATGAATACAGCGTGCGCGGCTTTACGACGTCGGAGTTCTACAAGGACGGTTTCAGCGCCAACCGTGGGTACCCAAGCACCCCGGACGCCGCCAATATCGAACGCATTGAAGTTCTCAAAGGCCCGGCGGCCAGCCTTTATGGACGAGGGGATCCTGGCGGGACGGTGAACATCGTCACCAAGAAACCCCAGCTCGAGGCCTTTACCACACTGCAGACCAGCGCAGGCAGCTGGGACCGCTATCGCACCGCGCTGGACGTCAATACGCCACTGGACACCGAAGGCAACCTGCTGTCGCGGGTCAACCTGGCGGTCGAGGACAACAACAGCTTTCGCGATCATGTCGGCGGCAAGCGCGTCTTCGTCGCGCCCTCCATCAGTTGGCAGTTGACCCCCGATACGCGCTTGCTGGTGGAAAGCGAAATCGTGCGTCACAGCTCGACGTTCGATCGAGGCATCGTTGCTCCGAATAATCGCTGGGGTGGCGTCTCACGCTCGACTTTCCTCGGCGAGCCCAACGACGGCGACATCGACAACCACAACAACATGCTCCAGGCCGCCCTTGAGCATCAGCTCAACGATACCTGGCAACTGCGCCTGGCCAGTCATTACAAGCAGGGCGAACTCTGGGGCTTCGCCTCAGAGGCGCGCCCCCTGAATGCCGACGGCCATACCGTGAACCGCCGCTACCGCGAGCGCGACAATAATTGGCACGACAGCATCACCCAACTGGAACTGCGCGGCCAGTTCGACCTCGGCCCCTGGCAGCACGAACTGCTGATTGGGACTGAATACGAGGACTACCGCAAGAACGAGCGCGTGACGACCATCGCCGGCAGCGCTTATCCCATCGACGTCTACAACCCGATCTACGGCCAGCCAAAACCCAACGGTACGCGCTCCGGCACGGATTTCTTCGAGCACGTCAAAAGCAGGGCCGTGAACCTCCAGGACCAGATCATTTTCACCGACAAGCTGCGTGGCCTGCTCGGCGTGCGCTACGAACACTTCGAGCAGAGCATCGACAACCATGTCAACGACGTGACCAGCCGCCAACGCCACGACACCCTGACGCAACGCGCCGGTTTGTTGTACCAACTGACGCCGGAAGTCGGGCTGTTCGCCAACGCCTCCACCTCATTCAAACCCAACAATGGCCTGGACGCCGATGACAAGACTTTCAACCCGGAGGAAGGCGTCGGCTATGAAGCCGGCATCAAGAGCGAGCTGTTCGACAACCGCTTGAGCACCACGCTGGCGGCTTTCCATATCGAAAAAGAAAACGTTCTCAGCCCCGTGGCCGGGACTGACTTCAGTCGCGCCGTGGGCAAGGCCCGTAGCCAGGGCATCGACCTGCAGGTCACCGGCCAGGTGACCGATGCCGTGCGGGTAATCGGCGCCTTCGCCTACATTGATGCCGAAGTGACCAAGGGCGACGAGCAGATCCCCGACGGCAGCCGGATCCTCGGCGTCGCCAAGCGCAGCGGCAGCCTGCTGGGCGTTTATGAATTCCAGGACGGCCATTTGCGGGGCTCGGACGTCGGCGCGGCGTTCACTTACGTCGGTGATCGCTCGGGCGAGGCCGGCAAGGACTTTGAACTGCCGGCCTACCACACCGTGGATCTGCTGGCCCATTACAAAGCCAGCGACGACGTCACCGTGGGCCTGAACCTGAACAACGTCTTCGACGAAAAATACTACGAACGCTCCTACAGCAATTACTGGGTCATGCCCGGCGATCCGCGCAACTTCACTGTCAGCCTCACCCTCGATCTATAAAAAGGAAAATCAGCATGAAATACCCCAAGACCTTCGCCCTGCTCGGTATGCTCCTGGCCATCGATGCCTCGGCCCATGGCCTGTGGACCGAACAACGCCGCGGCAATATCGAAGTGATCTACGGTCACGGTGCCGAAGATAACGCCTTCAAGGCGCAGAAAATCAGTGGCGCCTGGGCCTACGACCTCGGCGGCAAGATGATCCCGGTCACGGTGGAGCGTTTGTCGGACCACGCGCGCCTGCAGCCTCTCAAGCCACCGGCCGTGCTGGCGGTCGCCCTGGACAATGGCATGTGGTCGCAGACCGCCGACAAGAAGTGGGTGAACGAGGGCCGCAGCAAAGTGCCCGGAGCGATCGAGTCGACCCAGACCTTCAAGTACAGCCTGGCGATCTATGAGCCGGGAGCGAAGTTACCGAAGCTGGATCAGATCAAGTTCGTGATCGTGCCGGAAGTCGACCCGCTGACCGTCGGCCCCGGCCAATCGCTGCCGGTGCGGGTACTGCTCGATGGCAAACCGGCTGCCAGCGTGAAGCTGGTCGGCGACTACCGCAGCGCACCGAACACCGTGAGCACGGAAACCGACGCCGAAGGCCGGGCCAAGGTGCTGGTGCGCAATGAAAGTTTGAACGTGATCGCCGCGAGCATGGAAATCCCGCTCAAGGACAACAAGGACGTGGCGACACGCGGGGTGTTTACCTCGCTGACGTTCCTCGGCGAGCCGCATCACGAGTAAGGCTCGAAAACTGCGGGAGCTGACGCCTTCGCGAGCAGGCTCGCTCCCACAGGGCCGTGCTGAAGGTTAGAGCTCGCCGAGAGCCTCGATCAGTGCCTGGTTCTGCTCCGGCGTGCCGATGCTGATCCGCAGGAACTGGGCGATGCGCTCTTGCTTGAAGTGCCGCACGATCACGCCTTGCTCGCGCAGCTTCGCCGCCAGGCCCGCCGCGTCGTGTCGGGGGTGGCGGGCGAAGATGAAGTTGGCCGCCGACGGCAGCACTTCAAAACCCTTGGCCTCAAGCTGCCCAACTACCCATTCGCGATGCTCGATGACCGACCGGCAGGTCCGCTCAAAATACTCGCGATCATCGAACGCCGCGGCGCCGCCGACATTCGCCAGGCGATCCAGCGGGTAGGAGTTGAAACTGTTCTTGATCCGCTCCAGCGCTTCGATCAGATCCGGATGGCCCACCGCCAGGCCCACACGCAGCCCCGCCAGCGAGCGCGACTTGGACAGCGTTTGCGTCACCAGCAGGTTCGGATAACGATCCACCAGACTGATGGCCGTCTCGCCGCCGAAATCGATATAGGCCTCGTCGACCACCACCACCGAATCCGGGCTGGCCTTGAGGATCTGCTCCACCGCGTCCAGCGCCAGCAGGCAACCGGTCGGCGCGTTCGGGTTGGGGAAAATGATCCCGCCATTGGGCTTGGCGTAGTCCGCCGGGTCGATCCGGAACTGCGCATCCAGCGGCACCGCATCGAACTGGATACCGTACAGCCCGCAATACACCGGATAGAAGCTGTAGCTGATGTCCGGAAACAACAGCGGGTGATCGTGCTGCAACAAGCCGTGGAAGATGTGTGCCAGCACTTCATCCGAACCATTGCCCAGGAACACCTGGTTGGTATGCACCCGGTAATACCGGGCCACGGCGCTTTTCAGCAGATCACTGTTGGGATCCGGATACAGGCGCAGATTGTCGTTCAGCTCGGTCTGCATCGCGGCCAGGGCCTTGGGCGATGGGCCGTAGGGGTTTTCGTTGGTGTTGAGCTTGACCAGCCGGGTCAGCTTCGGCTGTTCGCCCGGCACATACGGCACCAGGTCCTTGACGAACGGGCTCCAGAATTTACTCATTTCAGTTCCCCTTCTGTTCGTCTTTGATGCGGTACTCGGCGCTACGGGCGTGGGCGCTCAACGATTCGCCGCGGGCCAGCACCGAAGCGGTCTTGCCGAGTTCGGACGCGCCCTGCTCGGAGCAGAAAATGATCGACGAACGTTTCTGGAAATCGTAAACGCCCAGCGGCGACGAGAAACGCGCGGTGCCGGAAGTCGGCAGTACGTGGTTGGGGCCGGCGCAATAGTCGCCAAGCGCCTCGGAGGTATGACGGCCCATGAAGATCGCACCGGCATGACGAATCTTCGGCAGCCAGGCTTGCGGGTCGGCGACCGATAATTCCAGGTGTTCCGGCGCAATGCGATTGGCGACCTCCATGGCCTGCTCCATGTCATCGACCTTGATCAGCGCACCACGACCATTGATCGAGGTGTTGATGATCTCGGCGCGGTCCATGGTCGGCAGCAACCTGGCGATGCTGGCGGCGACCTTGTCGAGGAATTCGGCGTCCGGACTGACCAGGATGGCCTGGGCATCTTCGTCGTGCTCGGCCTGGGAAAACAGGTCCATGGCAATCCAGTCCGGGTCGGTCTGGCCGTCACAGACCACGAGGATTTCCGAGGGGCCGGCGATCATGTCGATGCCGACCTGGCCAAATACGTGGCGCTTGGCGGTGGCGACATAAATGTTGCCCGGCCCGACCACCTTGTCGACCCGCGGCACGCTTTCGGTGCCATAGGCCAACGCAGCCACCGCCTGCGCACCGCCGATGGTGAACACTCGGTCGACGCCGGCGATGCAGGCGGCCGCCAGCACCAACTCCTTGATCTCCCCGCGCGGGGTCGGGACGACCATGACCACTTCGGTCACGCCGGCCACCTTGGCCGGAATCGCGTTCATCAACACCGAAGACGGATAGGAGGCCTTGCCACCTGGCACATACAGGCCGGCGCGGTCCAGTGGCGTGACTTTCTGGCCGAGCACCGTGCCATCGGCCTCGGTGTAGCTCCAGGAGTCCTGCTTCTGTCTTTCGTGATAGCTGCGCACACGGGAGGCGGCTTTTTCCAAGGCTTCGCGCTGGGGCACGGTGATTCGGGTCAGGGCCAGCTCCAGGCGCTCGCGCGGCAGGATCAGGTCGGCCATCGAGGCGACTTTCAGGCCGTCGAACTTCTGGGTGAACTCCACCAGGGCGGCATCACCGCGCTCGCGCACGGCCTTGATGATGTCGAGCACACGCTGATTGACCGAGTCGTCGGACACGCTCTCCCAGCTCAGCAGGTGATCCAGATGATGTGCAAAATCCGGGTCGGCAGCGTTGAGTCGGCGAATCGAGGTGGGAGCGGTCATAGCGAGGGCCTCATTAATGGCAAATGCTCAGGCGCCCTAAGCTACCAGTCCATTCGCGTGGGCACCTGAGAAAATTGGCTATGACGCGGATAGACGGGCGCGACGCAGAAGTCGCGCGGGTGAATCAGCCGCGGTGTCGTGATTCCACTGCCTTGCGCAGGGTATCGATCAGCGCCTGGATGCGGGCGTGCTGCATTTTCATCGAAGCCTTGTTGACGACCAGTCGGGAGGTGACGTCGGCGATGAAATCCTGCGGCTCAAGACCGTTGGCCCGCAACGTATTGCCGGTGTCGACGACGTCGATGATCTTGTCCGCCAGGCCGATCAGCGGCGCCAGCTCCATCGAACCGTAGAGCTTGATGATGTCGACCTGACGGCCTTGCTCGGCGTAGTAACGCTTGGCAATGTTGACGAACTTGGTCGCCACCCGCAGGCGGCCCTTGGGCTCGGGGGCGCCGACCTTGCCGGCGGTCATGAGCTTGCAGCGGGCGATCCGCAGGTCCAGCGGCTCGTAAAGGCCCTGGCCGCCATACTCCATCAGCACGTCCTTGCCGGCTACGCCCAGGTCGGCGGCGCCATGTTCAACATAAGTCGGCACATCGGTGGCGCGCACGATCAACAAGCGCACGTCGGCCTGGGTCGTGGGGATGATCAGCTTGCGGCTCTTGTCCGGATTCTCGGTCGGCACGATGCCCGCTTCGGCCAGAAGCGGCAGGGTGTCGTCAAGGATGCGGCCCTTGGACAGTGCGATGGTCAACATGGGAAACGTCAGTCCTTATCAAGGTACTCATGCCTGGTCGCAAGCGGCGCCAGACAGACATCGAGGGTGTGACCACCCTCGATGTGAAACGAAATCAGAGGGCACCTCCCTGTGCCCGTTCAGCCGGGACTAGCCCGGTACGCGACGGATCTTGGCGCCGAGCATCTGCAGCTTCTCTTCGATGCACTCGTAGCCACGGTCGATGTGGTAGATGCGGTCGATCAGCGTGTCGCCTTCGGCAACCAGCGCCGAGATGACCAGGCTGGCCGAGGCCCGCAGGTCGGTCGCCATGACTGGCGCGCCCTTCAGTTTCTCGGTCCCGGTGACGATGGCGGTGTTGCCTTCGACCTGGATCCTCGCGCCCATGCGGTGCAGCTCGTAGACGTGCATGAAACGGTTTTCGAAGATCGTCTCGATCACCGCGCCCGTGCCTTCGGCAATGGCGTTGAGGGAGATGAACTGCGCCTGCATGTCAGTCGGGAACGCCGGGTATGGAGCGGTCCGCACGTTGACGGCTTTCGGCCGCTTGCCGTGCATGTTCACTTCGATCCAGTCTTCACCGCAGGTGACTTCGGCACCGGCTTCCTTGAGTTTTTCCAGGACGGCTTCGAGGATGGTCGGATCGGTGTCCTTGACCTTGACGCGACCACCGGTGACGGCGGCGGCTACCAGGTAGGTGCCGGTTTCGATACGGTCCGGCATCACTTTATAGGTGGCCGAGTGCAGGCGCTCGACGCCATCGATGGTGATGGTGTCGGTGCCGGCGCCGCTGATCCTGGCGCCCATGGCGATCAGGAAATTCGCCAGGTCCACCACTTCAGGCTCGCGGGCAGCGTTTTGCAGCACGCTGCGGCCCTTGGCAAGGGCGGCGGCCATCATGATGTTTTCGGTACCGGTCACGCTGACGGTGTCGAAGAAGAAATGCGCGCCACGCAGGCCGCCTTCAGGGGCCTTGGCCTTGATGTAGCCGCCTTCGACGTCGATCACCGCGCCCATGGCTTCGAGGCCACGGATGTGCAGGTCCACCGGACGTGAACCGATCGCGCAACCGCCAGGCAAGGCGACTTCGGCTTCACCGAAACGAGCGACCATCGGGCCGAGTACCAGGATCGACGCACGCATGGTCTTAACCAGTTCGTACGGCGCGATCAGGGTCTTGATGGTGCGCGGGTCGATTTCGACGCTGAGCTTCTCGTCGATCACCGGCTCGATGCCCATGCGACCGAACAGCTCGATCATCGTGGTGATGTCGTGCAGGTGCGGCAGGTTGGCCACGGTCACCGGGCCATCGCACAACAGCGTCGCGGCCAGGATCGGCAGGGCGGAGTTCTTTGCCCCGGAAATACGGATTTCGCCATCAAGACGAACGCCGCCGGTAATTATCAGTTTATCCATAAGAATCTCGAGGCCCTTGGGCTCAGGTGCGCTCGGCCCAGGCCGCGCGGCTGAAAAATTTCATCGTGACCGCGTGGATGCTGCCATCGGCGATCCATGGGTTCAAATGGGCATAGACGCTCTGCTGACGCTTCACTGGGCTCAACGCCGCCAGTTCATCGCTGATTACGTTCAACTGGAAGTTGCAGCCTTCGCCTTCAACTTCCACCTGCGTATCAGGCAGCTTTCCTTCAAGAAAGCTCTTCACTTCTACAGCCTGCATGCTCAACCTCAATCGGCGCCCTGTGCGCACGGGTCGCACATCATACAAAAAAGCCCCGCGCCTGCGAACCCCGCGAAGCAGGACTCTGACAGGGGGCTTTCCAGCGATGTGGGTCAGGGATGCGCCATCAGCTCGGTCAGTTCGCTGACCTGGGCTATTTCGCGCATGTCTTCGGGCATCCCGCGGATGCTCCACGTTTTGCCGGCGGCCTTGGCGTCGCGCACGAAGCACAGCAGCAGCGACAGGCCGACGCTGCTGGACTTGCGCACGCCCGAACAGTCGATTATCAACTCAGCGGTCTTTGCGGACTTGATCAGCGCCAGGCCCTGCTTGCGCAAGCCCGGGCCGGTGCGGTAATCCAGCACGCCGCTGAGCAGCAGTTCGCCGGCCTCGCTCAGGCGGATGGCCGATTCACTCACCGGCTCATTCATTGTTGCTGCTTCTCTTGGGCGTCTTCGGCAACTTCCTTGGCCTTGGCGACTTCACCGGCCCAACCATTGATGGTCTTGTCCAGGTCATTGCCATTGCGCTGCATCGCATCGGCGAACTGATCACGGAACAATTTGCCGATGTTGATGCCGTTGATGATCACGTTGCGCACTTTCCACTCGCCGTTGATTTTCTCGAGTGTGTAGGAAACCGGGTAAACGGCGCCATTGTTGCCCTTGACCGTCATGCCGACGCTGGTGCGCTCGCCTGACTCATCCTTGGCCGGGTCGACCGTGATGCCCTGGTTGTTGTACTCGAGCAAGGCGTTGCCGTAGAACTGGAACAGGCTGCGCTTGAAGTTTTCCTGGAAGCGGGTCATCTGCGCGGGCGTAGCCTTGCGCGAATACTTGACGGTCATGATGCTCTTGGAAATGCCGTCTGCATCCACCACCGGCCCGACGATACGATTCAGGGACTCATAGAACGCGCCCGGGTCCTGCTTGTACTTTTCCTTGTTGGCTGAAAGATCGGCCAACAATTGATCGGTGGTCGTCTTGATGATGTCGTGCGCCGAAGGCGCCGCCACGGCGTTGCCCATCAGCGGCAGCGCCGCCAGCAGGACCAGCAGGCTGCGTCGCAGGATAGAGATCATTCAAAAGCTCCTCATTTGGCATCTTTGCTAACGGTATTGAGCAGGAATTTACCGATCAGGTCCTCAAGCACCAGCGACGACTGCGTGTCGTGGATGGTCCCGCCATCCTTGAGCAGGGAATCTTCCCCGCCCACGCTGATACCGATGTATTTCTCACCCAACAGCCCAGCCGTGAGAATAGATGCAGTGGAATCAGTCGGCAGGTTATCCACGCGCTTTTCCAGTTGCAGCGTCACTCGACCGGTGAAACTGTCGCGATCCAGATCGATTGCCGTGACCTTGCCGATGGTCACACCGGCCATGGTCACCTTGGCTCTGACCGTCAAACCGGCGATATTGTCAAAATAAGCATAAAGTTTATAAGTATCGGTGCTTGCGGTCGGCGCCAGGCCACTGACCCGCAGGGCCAGCAACAGCAAAGCCAGGATGCCAGCCAGCAGGAAAAGGCCGACACCGATTTCCAGGGTGCGGTTTTGCATCAGAAATCTCCAAACATCAAGGCGGTCAGAATAAAGTCAAGGCCCAGGACGGCCAACGAGGCGTATACCACGGTCTTGGTTGTGGCACGGCTGATCCCCTCTGACGTGGGCTCACAGTCATAACCTTGAAACACGGCGATCCAGGTCACCACGAAAGCGAATACGGCACTCTTGATCACACCGTTGAGCACATCGTCGAGAAAATCGACGCTGTTCTGCATGTTGGCCCAGTAGGAGCCTTCATAGACCCCCAGCCAATCGACGGCAACCCATGAGCCGCCCCAGATCCCGACGACACTGAAAATCATTGCCAGCACCGGCAGGGAAATGAAGCCGGCCCACAAGCGGGGGGCAATGATGTACTTGAGCGGGTCGACACCGATCATTTCCAGGCTGGACAACTGTTCGGTGGACTTCATGTTACCGATCTCGGCCGTCAACGCCGAACCGGCGCGTCCGGCAAACAGCAGCGCAGTGACCACGGGCCCGAGCTCACGCAGCAACGTCAGCGCAACCATCTGCCCGACCGCCTGCTCCGACCCGTAGCTGGACAATATGCTGAAGCCCTGTAGCGCCAGCACCATGCCGATGAAGATCCCCGAGACGACGATGATCACCAGGGACATCACCCCCACCGAATGCAGTTGCTTGACCAGCAAGCCAAAACCGCCGCCGGTCGAATTGCGACCGAGCAAGGCATGCATCAGGAACAGCGAGGAACGCCCCAGCACTGCCACCACGTCGATGCCCGAGCGACCGAACAGGCGGACTCTTTCTATTAATGACTTCTTGCGCATCAGCGCTTCCCCAGCAGATCGGTACGGTAATCCGTGGCCGGAAAATGGAACGCCACCGGGCCGTCCGGATCACCCTTCATGAATTGGCGAATACGCGGGTTGTCCGAATCCTTCAACTCCTGGGGCGTGCCCTGCCCCAGCACTTGGCCGTCACCGACCACATAGATGTAGTCGGCGATGCTCGCGGTTTCGGCCAGGTCGTGGGACACCACGATGCTGGTGATGCCCAGCGCATCGTTGAGCAGGCGGATCAGGCGCACGAGCACGCCCATGGCGATAGGGTCCTGCCCGACGAAGGGCTCGTCGTACATGAGGATCTGCGGATCAAGGGCAATCGCCCGAGCCAACGCGACCCGACGCTTCATGCCACCGGACAGCTCATCCGGCATCAGCTCCAGGGCGCCGCGCAGCCCGACTGCCTGCAATTTGAGCAGGACGATGTCGCGGATCATCTCTTCCGGCAGCTCCGTATGGACCCGCAAGGGAAACGCCACGTTTTCGAACACGTCGAGATCAGTAAACAGCGCACCGCTCTGGAACAGCACGCCCATATGCTTGCGCGCATCGAACAGGTCGCTGCGCGACAGTTCTGGAAGATTCTGGCCATTGACCCAAACCTCGCCGGCACTGGGGCGCAATTGCGCGCCCATCAGACGCAACAGCGTGGTTTTGCCGCAGCCGGAAGGCCCCATGATGCCGGTCACCTTGCCGCGCGGGATGCGAATATCGATGTCATTAAAAATGCTGCGCGTCCCTCGCTTGAAGGACAGCCCCTTCAGCTCGACCGCGTAGGCGTTGTCGGCACTCATCTAAACTCCTTGCGATGCAGCCTCATATTCGGATGTCCCGGCCAGCCGACAAACGCCGGTAAACGCCGGGCACACGAACCGGCGGCGAACTATATCACTGCAACGGTCAGGCGCCCAATGCCCGCGCCCGCCCGTTAAGCCTCGCTTGAGTAAAAACGTCACATTTCGTGTCAAGCCTAGAGGCTGTCCGAACAAAGCATGACGAACTAACGTGAGAGAATCGTTCATTGCCGGTATAATCGCCGCCTTTTCATCGGGCTGTACGATTTCTGACATGAGCCAATCCAGCGAACTGATTCAATCGGCACAACGTACTCTCCGCCTCGAACTCGAAGCCGTGCAAGGTTTACTGGCCCATATCGATGCTGATTTCGTACGCGCATGCGAGATGATTCTGTCCAGCAAGGGCCGCGTGGTCGTGGTGGGCATGGGCAAATCCGGGCACATTGGCAACAAGATTGCCGCAACCCTGGCCAGCACCGGCACCCCGGCGTTTTTTGTCCACCCCGCCGAAGCCAGCCATGGCGACATGGGTATGATCACTCGGGACGACATCATCCTGGCGCTGTCGAACTCCGGCTCCACCAATGAAATCGTGACCCTGCTGCCGTTGATCAAGCGCCTGGGCATCCAGTTGATCAGCCTCACCGGCAATCCCGACTCGCCGCTGGCCAAGGCCGCCGAGGTGAATCTCAACGTGCATGTCGAACACGAAGCCTGCCCGCTGAACCTGGCACCTACCTCTTCCACCACGGCGGCGCTGGTCATGGGCGACGCCCTGGCCGTGGCCTTGCTGGAAGCCAGGGGCTTCACTGCCGAAGATTTCGCTTTCTCCCACCCCGGTGGCGCCCTTGGCCGCCGGCTGCTGCTCAAGGTCGAGAACGTGATGCACGCGGGAGAAGCATTGCCGCAGGTACAACGTGGCACGCTGCTCAAGGACGCCCTTATGGAAATGACCCGCAAAGGCCTGGGCATGACCGTTATCCTGGAGTCGGACGGCAAGCTCGCCGGGATCTTCACCGACGGCGACCTGCGTCGCACCCTGGATCGCACCATCGATATCCACAGCACGACTATCGATGAGGTCATGACCCCCCACGGCAAGACAGCCCGGGCGGAAATGCTCGCTGCTGAAGCGTTGAAGATCATGGAAGACCACAAGATCAGCGCCCTGGTGGTGGTTGACGACGAAGACCGCCCAGTGGGCGCCCTGAATATGCACGACTTGCTGCGTGCAGGAGTCATGTAAATGAGCACAGACCTGCTGCAACGCGGCAAAGCGATCAAACTGGCAGTGTTCGACGTCGACGGCGTGCTGACCGATGGTCGCCTGTACTTCCTCGAAGACGGCAGCGAATTCAAGACGTTCAACACCCTCGATGGCCAGGGCATCAAGATGCTCATGGCCACCGGCGTGCAGACTGCAATCATCAGTGGCCGCAAGACCCCGGTGGTCGAACGGCGCGCGAAGAACCTCGGTATCCCGCACCTTTATCAGGGGCGCGAAGACAAATTGGTGGTGCTGGATGAACTCCTCGGCCTACTCAATCTAAGCTATGAGCAGGTCGCCTACCTCGGTGACGATCTGCCAGACCTTCCGGTGATCCGCCGTGTCGGCCTGGGCATGGCAGTGGCCAACGCGGCTGCCTTCGTACGCGAGCACGCCCATGGCGTCACCACAGCGAGGGGCGGCGAAGGCGCGGCCCGCGAATTCTGTGAACTGATCCTGCGTGCCCAGGGCCACCTTGAAGCGGCCAACGCCGCGTACCTGTGAGCCACCTATGCTGAGCAAGAAAATTCGCACCATCCTGGTGTTCGGCTGTATCGCAGCGATCTTCGCCGCGGTGGGCTACTGGAACATCAGCCCGGAACGCTTCCTCGACCAGCCTGCGGTCCAGGCGCCGGAAAACGATATCGACTGGTATGCGACCAACACGCATACCTTGCAGTACCTGCCCGATGGCAAGTTGCAGTATGAAATGACCTCGGACAAGGTCGATCACGTTAAGGCCAGCGACATCACGCTGGTCACCAAGCCGGACCTGAACATGTTCCGCGGCACGCCGTTCCCGTGGCACGTACAAAGCGAGCGCGCCGAGGTCAATCCCGGCGGCACCGAAGTGGAACTGATCGACTCGGTACGCGTGGCCCGAACCGATGAGAAGAACCGTACCACCATCATCACCAGCACGCGTATGACGGTCTTCCCGCAGCGCCAATATGCGCAGACCGAGCAACCCGTTAGAATCGACGGCGCCGGCGGCGTGTCGACCGGCACGGGAATGAAGGCCTATTTGAAGGAAAGCAGGATACACCTGCTATCGAACGTAAGAGGACAGTATGAAGCTCGCTAAAACCCTCCCTATTTTGCTCAGTCTGGGCGCAGCACTGGGAAGCGCGAGCGCCTGGGCCCTCCCCACCGACCGCGACCAGCCTATCCGCATCCAGGCCGACGACGCGCAACTGGACGACAAGAACGGCGTCGCCACCTACAAAGGCGACGTGATCATCACCCAGGGCTCGATGAAGGTCACCGGCAACACTGTGACCATCACGCGCACCCAGTCCGGCGACATCGACGTGGTGACCTCGGTCGGCAACCTGGCCTACTTCGAGCAAATGCAGACCGCAGGAGACACCAAGCCGGTCCAGGGCTATGGCGTCACCATCCAGTACCACGCCTCCCAGGACCGCGTCGTGCTGATCGACCGCGCCAAGGTTGTCGACAAGGACAATAACGTGACCCAAGGCGAGAAAATCGTCTACGACACCAACAAGAAACTGGCCAGCGCCGGTCGTGCCACTGGCAGCAAGGTCACCGAATCGCGCCCGCGCATCGACATGGTGATCCAGCCGAAAAAGAAAACCGACGAGCAGAAGGCCCAGTAATGGCAACTCTGAAAGCTCAGCATCTGGCCAAGAGCTACAAGAACCGCCAAGTCGTACGTGACGTCAGCCTGTCCATCGAAAGCGGCCAGATCGTTGGCCTGCTCGGCCCCAACGGCGCGGGCAAGACCACCTGTTTCTACATGATTGTCGGCCTGGTGCAGGCCGACCAGGGTCGCGTACTGATCGATGATCTGGATGTCAGCCACCGGCCGATGCATGGCCGGGCAAAAGCCGGCATTGGCTACCTGCCCCAGGAAGCGTCGATCTTTCGCAAGCTTTCGGTGGCCGACAACATCATGGCGATCCTGGAAACCCGCCAGGAGCTCGACAAGGCCGGCCGTCGCCAGGAGCTGGAAAGCCTGCTGCAGGAATTCCATATCAGCCACATCCGCGACAACCTGGGCATGAGCCTGTCCGGTGGCGAACGTCGCCGCGTGGAGATCGCCCGTGCTCTGGCCACCGCGCCGAAATTCATTCTGCTCGACGAGCCGTTTGCCGGCGTGGACCCGATTTCGGTGGGCGACATCAAGCAGATCATCCATCACCTCAAGGCCAAGGGAATCGGCGTGTTGATCACCGACCACAACGTGCGCGAGACGCTGGATATCTGCGAAACCGCCTACATCGTCAACGATGGCCAACTGATCGCCGAGGGCGATTCCGCCACCATCCTGGCCAACGAACTGGTCAAGGAAGTGTACCTGGGTCATGAGTTCCGCCTTTAAGCCAAAGGTTGCCTGGCGGATGCCCGGGCGCCCTCAATTAATTGAGATCGCCCCCTAGGCAAACACTTCAGTTTCAGGCATATAATTTGCTTAAGTTTGGCGCTCCGGCGCCCTGTAGTGGATGGCGCATGTGCGCCGGCGAATAAGGTGTTAAGCCCCAGCCATGAAACCATCGCTAGTCTTGAGAATGGGCCAGCAGCTGACGATGACACCGCAGCTGCAACAGGCTATCCGCCTGCTCCAATTGTCGACCCTGGACCTGCAACAGGAAATCCAGGAGGCGCTGGAGTCCAATCCGATGCTCGAACGCCAGGAAGAAGGCGACGACTTCGACAATACCGACCCACTGGCCGACAACGTCGAGCAGAAAACCACCCCGGAAATTCCGGAACCGTCCTATCAGGAAGCCGCCCCGACGGTGGATAACCTCGAGGATGGGGAATGGAACGAACGCATTCCCAATGACCTGCCCGTGGACACGGCGTGGGAAGACGTCTACCAGACCAGCGCCAGCAGCCTGCCAGGCGGTGACGACGACGAGTGGGACTTCACCACCCGCACCTCCGCTGGCGAAAGCCTGCAGAGCCATCTGTTGTGGCAGCTGAACCTGGCGCCGATGTCGGATACCGATCGGCTGATCGCGGTTACGCTGATTGATTGCATCAACAACCAGGGCTACCTGGACGAGACCCTCGAGGAAATCCTCGAAGCCTTCGACCCGGAACTTGATATCGAGCTGGACGAGATCGAAGCCGT
Organism: Pseudomonas sp. AGC41; assembly: GCF_057334555.1. Classification (NCBI taxonomy): domain Bacteria; kingdom Pseudomonadati; phylum Pseudomonadota; class Gammaproteobacteria; order Pseudomonadales; family Pseudomonadaceae; genus Pseudomonas; species Pseudomonas sp. AGC41. Next base: position 39,690 of record NZ_JBHFJB010000104.1, on the reverse strand, counting down.
CCTGCACCGTATCCAGCAGTTCGAACCCGCCGGCATCGGCGCGCGCAACCTCGGTGAGTGTCTGCTGCTGCAATTGCGCCAACTGCCCGCCAAGACGCCGTGGCTGGCCGAAGCCAAGCGCCTGGTAACCGACTACATCGACCTGCTGGGCGGCCGCGACTACAGCCAGTTGATGCGCCGGATGAAGCTCAAGGAAGATGAGCTGCGCCAGGTCATCGAGCTGGTGCAAAGCCTGAATCCGCGCCCCGGCTCGCAAATCGAGTCCACCGAGCCCGAGTATGTCGTTCCCGATGTGATTGTGCGCAAGCACAACGATCGCTGGCTGGTGGAGCTGAACCAGGAATCGGTACCCAAGCTGCGGGTCAATGCCCAATACGCCGGTTTCGTGAAGCGCGCCGACACCAGCGCTGACAATACCTTCATGCGCAACCAGTTGCAGGAGGCGCGCTGGTTCATCAAGAGCCTGCAAAGCCGCAACGAAACCCTGATGAAAGTAGCCACCCAGATCGTCGAGCATCAGCGCGGCTTCCTGGAGTACGGCGACGAAGCGATGAAACCGTTGGTCCTGCACGATATCGCCGAGGCGGTGGGCATGCACGAGTCGACGATCTCAAGGGTGACCACCCAGAAATTCATGCATACCCCAAGGGGCATCTATGAATTGAAATACTTTTTCTCCAGCCACGTCAGTACCTCCGAAGGCGGTGAATGCTCGTCCACGGCCATCCGCGCGATCATCAAAAAACTGGTCGCCGCGGAAAATCAGAAAAAGCCGTTGAGTGACAGCAAGATCGCTGGTTTACTGGAGGCACAAGGCATTCAGGTGGCCCGCCGTACCGTCGCCAAATACCGCGAATCCCTGGGAATCGCACCTTCGAGCGAACGCAAGCGGTTGATGTAACAGGCCACGCCACAGCGTTCCAGTGGCAGGTATTTCTGCCTGCCGCTTTATGCACTGGCAACGAAGGAGAAGCTGTATGCAAGTCAACATCAGTGGACACCAACTGGAAGTGACCGAACCCCTGCGCACCTACATCGGCGAAAAACTCGACCGATTGGAAAGGCATTTCGACAAGATCACCAACGTGCAAGTCACGATGAACGTCGAGAAGCTGCTGCAGAAAATCGAAGCCACGCTGCATATCCCCGGCGGAGAAGTGGTTGCCAACGCAGAGCATTCAGATATGTATGCCGCGATTGACCTGCTGACCGACAAGCTGGATCGCCAACTCAAAAAGCATAAGGAAAAGACCCAGAGCCTCCTCCAGGGCGCAACCGGTCGTTAACCCCCCCAATCCATGATCCGACTAGAATCCATCCTGACCCCCGGCCGTTCCCAGGTGAACGCGCCGGGTGGCAGTAAAAAGAAAGCCCTCGAACAAATCGCCAACCTGATCCACCGCGAAGTACCGGATCTGGAAATGCAGGATGTCTTCGAGGCGCTGGTTGCCCGTGAAAAACTCGGTTCCACCGGTTTTGGCAACGGCATCGCCATCCCCCATTGCCGTCTCAAAGGTTGCTCCGCGCCAATCAGCGCGCTATTACACCTTGAAGCCCCCATAGATTTCGACGCCATCGACGGCGCCCCGGTCGATCTGCTGTTCGTATTGCTGGTCCCGGAAGCGGCGACCGATGCGCACCTCGAGCTGCTGCGCCAGATCGCCAGCATGCTCGACCGCAAGGAAGTACGCGAAAAACTGCGCAGCGCCTCAAGCAACGAAGCCTTGTATCAGGTAGTCCTGGACGAGCAGAACGGCCATTAATCATGCGCATGATCATTGTCAGTGGCCGCTCCGGCTCCGGTAAAAGCACGGCCCTCAATGTTCTTGAGGACAGCGGCTACTATTGCATCGACAATTTGCCGGCCGGCCTGCTTCCAGAACTGGCCGAGCGCGCCCTTATCCACACCGAGCTGGCGCAACCGCTGGTCGCCGTATCGATCGACGCCCGTAACCTGCCAAGCCATTTGTCACGGTTCCCGGCATTGCTTGAGGAAGTGCGCAACCGGCACATCCAGTGCGACGTGTTGTACCTGGACGCTGACGAAGAAACCCTGCTCAAGCGCTTCTCGGAGACCCGCCGACGCCACCCGCTGAGCAACGCCAGTCGTTCCCTGGCTGAAGCAATCCATGACGAGAGCCAACTGCTGGGACCGATTGCCGACCTGGCGGACCTGAAGGTCAACACTACCAACCTGAACCTGTATCAGCTGCGCGACACCATCAAGTTGCGCCTGCTGAACCAGCCGGAACCGGGCACGGCGTTTCTGGTGGAGTCGTTCGGCTTCAAGCGTGGCATGCCTGTGGACGCCGACCTGGTGTTTGACGTCCGCTGCCTGCCCAACCCTTACTGGAAACCCGAGTTGCGTGAGCAATCCGGGCTCGACCAGCCGGTAATCGACTACCTGGCTGCGCAGCCTGATGTCGAGGAAATGTACCAGGATATTTCCAGCTACCTGCTAAAATGGCTGCCGCGTTTTGCCGCTAGCAACCGTGCCTATGTCACGATTGCCATCGGCTGCACTGGCGGTCATCACCGCTCCGTATACCTGACCGAACGCCTGGGTCAGCTCCTGCAACAATCCCTGAAGAATGTCCAGGTTCGCCACCGCGACCTCAGCTAAAGGATTCACATCGCGATGCCTGCTCGGGAAATTGAAATTATCAACAAGCTGGGATTGCATGCCCGTGCATCGGCGAAATTTGTCGGTGTCGCAGGTAAGTTTCCGGATACCACGATCAGGGTCGGGCGCACGCCGGAGGCAACAGTCGACGGTAAGAGCATCATGGCGATGATGATGCTGGCTGCGGGTAAAGGCACCAAGATCCACTTGAGTACCGAAGGTGAACAGGCGCAGGAAGCCATGGATGCGCTGGTGGAGCTGATCAACAACTATTTCGACGAAGGCGAGTAACCAAGCGCCGCTGATTGACCCGTGGCGAGGGAGCTTGCTCCCGCTGGGCTGCGAAGCAGCCTCTCTTTCTCGACACAGATGATAGCAAGGTGATTACGACTGCTTCGCAGCCGAGCGGGAGCAAGCTCCCTCGCCACAAAAGCTCATCCACTTGCACATCATCCCAACGCCGTATCCATCACCATCATCAAGCAGAACCCGAGCAACAGACCCAGGCTCGCCAGTTTTTCATGTCCATTGCGGCGCGACTCAGGGATGACCTCATGGGTCACCACCAGCAGCATCGCTCCAGCGGCCAGCGCCAGCCCCAACGGCAACAGCACCTCGGCCAACGTCACCAGCCAGGCACAGAGCAATGCGAACAGCGGCTCGACCAGCCCTGACGCTGCGCCAATCAGGAACGCCTTGACCCGCGACATCCCCGCCGCGGCCAGCACCAGCGCAATCACCAGCCCTTCCGGCACATCCTGCAAAGCGATGCCCATCGCCAGGCTATCGGCATCCGCCATGCCGCCGCCCGCCGAAACGCCGACCGCCATGCCTTCCGGAATGTTGTGAGCGATGATGGCGAACACGAACAACCAGATCCGCGGCGCAATAACCGGTCGTGCTGGCGTCGCAACCAGTCTTTCAGGGCTGGCAGAGACCTTGCGGTCCACCAGATACAGCCCGAACGCCCCCGACAGGATGCCGAAACAGATGAGCCCGCTGGCCGCCCAAGGCGTGAAGCCCAACTGTTCGGCCGCGGCAATGCCCGGCACGATCAGCGAAAACGCCGTGGCCGCGAGCATCACCCCGGCACCGAACCCCAACAGCGAATCGCTCATGGCCTGAGGCATGCGCCGTATCACCAGCACCGGCACCGCGCCCAACGCCGTACCCAAGGCGCAAAGCCCACCGCCCTGGAGCGCGCGCAATATTTTCGGCTCAAGGTCTAGCCACGCCAGCCCTTGGGCAGCCAACAAAGTCATCCCGACCAACAGCAGCAGCGATCCCAAGGCGTAGCGGAACATCCGCCCGCCGCCTATCGCCAGAGTTTCAGTGTCCATAGTCAGCCTTGGGTTGTTTGCAAGCAGCTCAAGCAAGCGCAGCCTGGTAGCGCCGGGCGACTTCCGGCCAATTGATCACGTTGTAAAACGCGTTGATGTATTCTGGACGGCGGTTTTGATATAGCAGGTAGTAGGCATGTTCCCAAACGTCCAGACCCAGGATCGGCGTATTGCCGCTCATCAGCGGACTGTCCTGGTTGCCGCTGCTTTCTACTACCAAGGTCTTTTGCGGGGTCACACTCAACCAGGCCCAGCCGCTGCCGAAGCGGGTCAGTGCCGCTTTCGTGAAGGCTTCCTTGAACTGATCGAGACCGCCCAACTGCGCGTCTATTGCCGCTGCCAGCGCACCGTCCGGCTGGCCGCCACCGTGGGGCGTCATTACTTCCCAGAACAACGAGTGGTTCGCATGACCACCGCCCTGGTTGATCACCGCGGCTCGCAGCGCCTGCGGTAATTGCTCCACGCTGGCCAGCAGTTTTTCGATGGGCCAATCGGCATATTCAGTGCCATCCACTGCCGCGTTGAGGTTGTTGATATAGGTCTGGTGATGCTTGGTGTAATGAATCTCCATGGTCTGCGCATCGATGTGCGGTTCCAGGGCGTCGTAGGCGTAAGGCAATGCAGGCAAGGTGAAAGCCATCTCAGTGGACTCCGTAATGATGAGGGACGTGGCTGTGCCGGGACGAAACGGCAGCGCTGTGCAGCAGGCGCTGAGTGCGCGGGTACTCGCCGTACTCGCTGATGAAATTCAGCAGTTCGACATAGGTCCTGTGGCTCTGGCGCATCGCCGCGGCACGCAGGGCCGGCGCCAGGCGTTCGTCCTGCATGGTCTGCAATAACCGTTGGTGAACCGCGCAGAGGTACTCGGCGCTCTCCTCCGGCTGGTTCAGGCGCAAGTGCAGATCCGCCAGGTTGTGATGCGACACCACACAGGCGGCCACCGCTTCGTCAGCATCCGCCCAACGCTCGAACAACACCTGCGCCAAGGCCAGGGCCTGCAGGTAGGCTTCGCGGGCATCCACCCATTCACCCTGCAGGAAATGGTTATTGGCCCGCTCGATCGTACGTTTCCAATGCTCCATGATGAGTCCTCCACACAAGTGTCGGGTTACACACCGCCTGCGGTGAGCTTTTCCGGGTCCAGCAGGATCTCCAGTTCGGCGCGCGACAGGTCGGTGTGTTCCAAGGCGACATCGATCACCGGGCGACCTTGCTGGTAAGCCTTCTTGGCGATTTCAGCGGCCTTCTGGTAACCAATGATCGGATTCAGTGCCGTGACCAGGATGGGATTGCGCGACAGCGCCTCCTTGAGCCTGGCTTCGTTGACCTTGAACGTGGCGATGGCCTTGTCCGCCAGCAGTCGGCTGGCGGTGGACATCAGAGCGATGCTGCTCAACAGGTTCTGGGCAATGATCGGCAGCATCACGTTGAGTTCGAAATTGCCCGATTGGCCGGCGATGGTAATCACCGTGTCGTTACCGATGACCTGGGCCGCAACCATGGCGGTGGCCTCGGGAATCACCGGGTTGACCTTGCCGGGCATGATCGAGGAGCCCGGCTGCAGGCCTTCGAGCTCGATCTCGCCCAGGCCGGCCAATGGCCCCGAGTTCATCCAGCGCAGGTCGTTGGCGATTTTCATCAGCGACACGGCGGTGGTCTTGAGCTGCCCGGAAACCGCCACGGCGGTGTCCTGGGAGCCGATCAGCGCAAACAGGTTCTTGCCCGGGGTGAATTGCACCTGGGTCAGTTGCGTCAGTTGCTGGCTGAACAATTCGGCGAAGCGCGGATGGGCGTTGACGCCAGTTCCAACCGCCGTACCGCCCTGGGCCAGGGACTGCAGGCTCGGCAACAGATCCTGCAAGTGGCCGATGTTGGCCTTGAGCTGTTGCGCCCAACCGTCGAGCACCTGGCTCAAGCGCACCGGCATGGCATCCATAAGGTGGGTGCGGCCAGTCTTGATGAATGGGTGGACTTGCTCGGCCTTGCGTTCGATCACTTGAACCAGGTGCAATAGCGCCGGCAGCAGCTGCTCATGCAGCGCCAGCGCGGCGCTGACATGAATGCTGGTCGGGATGATGTCATTGCTGCTCTGGCCACAGTTGACGTGGTCGTTCGGGTTGACCACCTCTCCCAGCAAGCGGCTGGCAAGCGTGGCAATCACTTCATTGGCGTTCATGTTGGAACTGGTGCCGGAGCCGGTCTGGAAGATATCCACCGGGAAATGCGCCATGAAGTCGCCTTCGAGCAGCCCTTGGGCCGCATCGACGATGGCCTTGCCCTGGGCGGCGCAGATTTGCTCCAGCTCGACGTTGGCTCGGGCGGCAGCCGCCTTGGCCAGGATCAGGGCACGAATGAACTGCGCGGGCATGCGTTGGCCGCTGACCGGGAAATTATCCACCGCGCGCTGGGTCTGCGCGCCATAGAGTGCGTCCACGGGGACCTGAAGTTCACCCATGCTGTCGCGTTCGATACGGGTATTACTCATCGGGAAATCCTTGCTCCAGTTCAATAAGGGAAATCGACGGTTCCAGCGCGCAGGTGGCCAGCGCCCAGGCATGGCTTTGCCAACGCTTTAGGCGGCAGCGGCAAAGCGCTTGCCGCTCAAGTTCACGCAAAGGGCGCCAGGCTTGATCCAGGCAGAGGTTGCGCCAGTGCCAGGGCAGCGCGACATCCGATGCGGTGTCGAGCAACAGCCGGAAGGCGGTTTCGCCAATCATCCACGGCGACGTGGCGGTGCAACAGGCCAGGTAGCGCCCCTCGGCCAGGTAGTGTTCGATCAGCCGCGGTTCGTCCGGGCTCATCGCGCAGCGGATCTGGCGACTCATCCAGCGCCAGTTTTCAAGGTAGGGTTGTTCGTGCAGGGCAAGACTCATGACCGGGGCTCACTCGGCGAATGAGATTCATTATTAGATGATAATAAGAACCAACACAACCACGAACGACACAAAAAATCACTGTGGCGAGGGAGCTTGCTCCCGCTCGGTTGCGTAGCGACCGCAAGGTCTTGGGGCCTGCTGCGCAGCCCAGCGGGAGCAAGCTCCCTCGCCACAAAAGCGCTCTCGCCGCTGGATCTTCGGGTACAAAAAAAGGCGCGTCACCCCAGTGGATGACGCGCCTTTTTTACAGGGTGAGGCGTTAGCTCCCCGCCACCATCATTCGCTCGATCAGCACCGAGCCGGTGCGGATGTTGCTGCGCAGCTCCAGGTCGCTGCCCACCGCCACGATCTGCTTGAACATATCGCGCATGTTACCGGCAATGGTGACTTCCTGGACCGGGAATTGGATCTCGCCGTTTTCGACCCAGAACCCCGCCGCGCCACGGGAATAATCGCCGGTCACCATGTTCAGACCATGGCCCATCAACTCGGTGACCAGCAACCCACGCCCCATGCGCCGCAGTAGCGCTGCCTGGTCTTCCTCGCCATGGGTGACGAACAGGTTGTGCACACCACCGGCGTTAGCGGTGCTCGGCATGCCCAATTTGCGCCCCGAATAGGTGCCGAGGATGTACGAAACCAGCTCGCCGTTTTCCACGAACGGCTTGGCATAAGTGGCCAGGCCATCCCCGTCGAAAGCCGAACTGCCCATGGCTTGCATCAGGTGCGGACGCTCGTCGATGGTCATCCATTCGGGAAACAGTTTCTGGCCCAGCGCCCCTTCGAGGAACGAGGATTTGCGGTACAGGTTGCCGCCGGACACCGCCGACAGGAAGCTGCCGAACAAGCCACCGGCCAACTCGGCGGAGAACAGCACCGGCACCTCACAGGTCGGCACAGGCCGCGCGCCCAGGCGACTGGCGGCCCGTTGCGCAGCTTTCTGGCCGATGCTCACCGGGTCCGCCAGCAATGTGCCCTGGCGGCTCACGTCGTACCAGTAGTCGCGCTGCATCTGCCCGTCAGCCTCGGCGATCATCACGCAGCTGAGGCTGTGACGGGTCGATGCGTACCCGCCGATGAAACCATGGCTGTTGCCATAAACGCGGCAGCCTTGGTGGGTATTGAGCGTAGTGCCGTCGGCGTTCTTGATCCGGCTGTCGGTGTCGAATGCTGCCGCCTCGCAGCGCAATGCCTGCTCGATGGCCTGCTCGGGCGTGATGTCCCAGGCGTGGAACAGATCGAAGTCCTTGAGCTCCTTGCACATCAGCGCGGCATCGGCCAGGCCGGAGGCCTCGTCTTCGGACGTATGCTGGGCAATCGCCAGTGCAGCGGCGACTGTTTCGCGAATGGCGTCAGGGCCGCTGGCCGAAGTGCTGGCCGACCCCTTGCGCTGCCCCACGTAAAGGGTGATGCCAAAGCCCTGGTCGCGATTGAACTCGACGGTTTCCACCTCGCGTTGGCGCACCGACGTCGACAGCCCCTGCTCCAGCGACACCGCCACTTCGCACGCGCTGGCGCCCTGTCGCCTGGCTTCGGCGAGGATCTGCTCGACCTGTTCCTGCAGTGCCGGCAATGCTTGCGGGCCGACGCTTTGAACTGCACTCATGGTGTTCTCCACTCAAATTCTGCTTTCGGTAATGGCCATCGAGCGACCGGGCCGGACAAGCGGCCCCCGACTGGTTATCATGGCGGCGTTTCTTTGCGGACTGCCACCATGGTTGATTCTTACGACGACTCCCTCTACGAGGGTGAAAAAAGCAAATCCCAGGTCAAACGCGAGCTGCATGCTCTGGTTGACCTCGGCGAGCGCCTGACAACACTCAAGCCTGACTTGCTGGCCAAACTGCCCTTGACCGACGCCTTGCGCCGGGCCCTGGCCGATGCGCCCAAGCACACCGCGAATATCGCGCGTAAACGGCACCTGCAATTCATCGGCAAGCTGATGCGCGACCAGGACACTGACGCCATCCTGGTTCTGCTCGACCAGCTCGATGCCTCCACCCGGCAGTACAACGAGCGTTTCCACAACCTGGAACGCTGGCGTGATCGCCTGATCGCAGGCGATGACGGCACTCTGGAAAAATTCGTCATCGACTACCCGGAGGCCGATCGCCAGCAACTGCGCTCGCTGATCCGCCAGGCCCAGCACGAACTGGCGCAGAACAAGCCGCCGGCGTCGAGCCGTAAAATCTTCAAGTACATCCGTGAGCTGGACGAAACCCAACGCGGCCTGCGCTGATCGTAACAGCTTGACTCCTCTGCAAGAGGTGGCAGTTATCGTGGCGAGGGAGCTTGCTCCCGCTCGGTTGCGTAGCAACCGC
>NZ_JBHFJB010000104.1:28061-30510 GCF_057334555.1 Pseudomonas sp. AGC41 | reverse complement strand
GCATTGGGGCTACTGCGTAGCCCGGCGGGAGCAAGCTCCCTCGCCACGATGACGTGCACACATCCCTTAATATTTTTATGCGCCCGTGCCACCCACGGTAATCGCATCGATCTTCAGGGTCGGCTGACCGACACCCACCGGCACTGACTGCCCATCCTTGCCACACGTGCCCACGCCGCTGTCCAGCGCCAGGTCGTTACCGACCATCGACACCTTGCTCATCGCCTCCGGCCCATTGCCGATCAACGTCGCGCCCTTGACCGGTGCGGTGATCTTGCCGTCTTCGATCAGATAGGCCTCGCTGGTGGAAAACACGAACTTACCGCTGGTGATGTCCACCTGGCCGCCGCCGAGATTGGCGCAGTAGATGCCCTTTTTCACCGACGCGATGATTTCCGCCGGATCACTCTGGCCGCCGAGCATGTAGGTGTTGGTCATGCGCGGCATCGGCAGGTGCGCGTAAGACTCGCGGCGACCGTTGCCGGTGCGGGCCACGCCCATGAGGCGGGCATTGAGCTTGTCCTGCATGTAGCCCTTGAGCACGCCGTTCTCGATCAGCGTGGTGCACTCGGTCGGGGTGCCTTCGTCGTCGACGCTCAGCGAGCCACGACGCCCGGCGAGCGTGCCGTCGTCGACGATGGTGCAGAGTTTCGAGGCGACCATCTCGCCCATGCGCCCGCTGTAGGCCGAGCTGCCCTTGCGGTTGAAGTCACCCTCCAGGCCGTGACCCACGGCTTCGTGCAGCAGCACGCCGGACCAGCCGGAGCCGAGCACCACCGGCAGCGTACCGGCCGGGGCCGGGATAGCCTCAAGGTTCACCAGCGCCTGGCGCAGCGCTTCGCGGGCGTAGCCCATGGCGCGGTCTTCACTGAGGAAATAGCGATAATCGGTACGACCGCCACCCCCATGGCCACCGCGCTCACGGCGACCGTTCTGCTCGACGATCACGCTGACGTTGAAACGCACCAGCGGTCGCACATCCGCCGCCAGGCCACCGTCGGTGGAGGCCACCAGGATCCGCTCCCAGACCCCGGCCATGCTCACCGATACCTGCTGGATACGCGGGTCGAGGGCGCGCGTGGCGACGTCGATGCGCTTGAGCAGCTCGACCTTTTCGGCGCGGCTCATGACTTCCAGGGGATTGTCCGGCGCATACAACTGCGCCACGTCCTGGCTGCTGAACGCCTGGACCGTGCCATTCTGCCCGGCCCGGGAAATCGAGCGAGCCGCACGAGCCGCGGCGCCCAGGGCTTCGAGGGTGATGGCGTTGCTGTAGGCAAAACCGGTCTTTTCGCCGGATTGAGCACGCACGCCCACACCCTGGTCGAGGTTGAAACTGCCTTCCTTGACGATGCCGTCCTCCAGCGACCAGGACTCGGAAATCTGCCCCTGGAAATACAGGTCGGCCGCATCGATGCCCGGACCGGCCAGGTCGCCCAGCACGCCGTGCAGGCTTTCCAGGGTCACGCCGCCGGGGGCTAAAAGGTGTTCACTGACTGAGGACAACAACCCGCTCATATGTTTTACGCCTTGAATTCGTCGTCTTGGACAGGTCGCTGTCGGGCGCCCTGCGAGAAAAAGCGCCGATGGCTCGCCACCGGCATGCGCGCCCGGATGGACGCCTGTTCACTGTCGTCGCGCTCGGCCAGCAGCACCGCCTCGCCTTGATCCTGTTGCGCCAGTACACGCCCCCACGGGTCGATTATCGCGGCATGGCCAAAGGTTTCTCGAGGCCCCGGATGCAATCCACCCTGGGCGGCCGCCAGCACGTAGCACTGGGTTTCGATGGCCCGGGCGCGAATCAGTACGTCCCAATGCGCAGCGCCAGTCACCGCCGTAAACGCCGAAGGCGCGGTAATCAGCTCGGCCCCGGCCGCCCGCAACTCGCTGTAGAGCTCGGGGAAGCGCAAGTCGTAGCAGACCGTCAGGCCAACCCGGCCCACCGGTGTGTCGGCAACCACCACGTTGCCGCCATAAGCATAGTCATCGGATTCGCGATAACGTCCGCGATTGTCCGCCACGTCCACGTCGAACAGGTGCAGCTTGTCATAACGCGCGACGATCTCGCCCTGGTCGTCCACCAGCAACGAACATGCATGGGCCTTGGCCTCGGGCTGGACCACCGGCGGCAACGGCAACGTGCCGGCCACAATCCATAACCTGAGGTCGCGCGCGACCTGTTTCAACCACGGCAGGATCGGCCCCTGACCAAAGGCTTCGGCCCGGGCGATATCGGCAACGTCCCGCCGGCCCATGGCCGCGAAGTTTTCCGGCAACACCGCCAGCCGTGCGCCACCCGCCGCGGCCTGCTCCAGCAGCACCCGGGCACGGGCCAGGTTGGTGAGCACATCGCTCTGGCTGACCATTTGAATCACGGCGACTGGCATGGCTTCTCCTTACTGTCGAATCTCCCTTGTGGGAGCGAGCCTGCTCGCGAAAACGGTGGGTC
>NZ_JBHFJB010000104.1:21971-28041 GCF_057334555.1 Pseudomonas sp. AGC41 | reverse complement strand
TCCCACAAAGGGGATTGTCACTACCTGTCAAAACGGCTTGTCGAAAGTGATCTTCGGCTCTTTCCACGGCCCCTTGACGTCGTATCTTACGCTGGCAAAACGTGCGACGCGGTCGCCGATCAGCTTGTCGATCAGAAACAGCGCGCCACCCACCGCCGGTGCGCCGACGATCAGCGCGGCGATCGGCAGGTTATTGGTGACCGGCAACGTTACCAGCAGCTTGGCATCAACCCGGTCGGCCACCATGTCCAGCGTTCCGTTGAGCTCCAGGTTGCTCGAAGGTCCGGTCAGGGTGATCGGCTCGCGAGTGACGTAGACCCCGCTGCTCGCCACCAGCAAGCCCTTGACCCGATCGTAGCTCAGCCCTTTGCCGAACAGATCAGAGAAATCCAGGCGCAAGCGGCGGCCGATGGAGTTGAAGTTCAACAGACCGAAAACCCGCAAGGCCTGGGCGCTGCCTTCGACTTCGACGAACTGACCCTTGTTGAGTGACGCATCGAGGCTACCGGAGAAACGCTTGGTGGCGACCCACGCAGGCGAACCGGGCCAGCGTCCATCGACGTCCAGATGAAATTCCTGGCTGGTCACGCTGGGCGCAAACCCCCAGCCCTTGAGCACATCGGCGAGATTCTTGCCCTTGATCCGGCCCTTGTACCAACTGCTGGTGGAACCGGGCAGGCCCTCCCAGGCGCCATTGCCCTGCAAGACCATGCCCTTGAGGCCCATGTCCAGATCATTCAGCGCGATGCTCTTGCCCGTCGGCCGAACCTTCAGCGACCAGGCACCAATGAGATCCGCGCCCTGGAACAGCTGGTCGATGGCGATATCCATCGCCGGGATTTTGCTCGGGTCGACCGAGGCCAGCGGGTCCGGGGCGTTTTCGTCGGCCTGGACCGTCGGGTCCGCGGCCGGCAGGCGCACATAATCGAGGCGGATCCCGATCGGCGCGGCCTTCGCATCCGGCAGGCTGACGCTGCCCTTGGCCTGCTGGCTGTCAAGGCGCAGGGCCCAGGCATCGGCCTTGCGGTCCAATTGCACCGAGGCCTGGTCCAGCGTCGTGCCCATGGCGGTGAGCTTGCCAATCTTGAGGTCGGCGCTGCTGAGCACCTGCCGGGCACTGCCGCCCGGGTCGTTGCCGGCATATTTGCCCAACAGATCCTGCCAGGGGCTCACGTCCAGCTCCGACAACGTGCCGCGCAGCCGCAGCCCCTTGGCGCCAGGCAGAACCGCCTCGCCGGCACCCAGCAGCAATTCGCCACGACCGTCGGCGAATTTTCCGCTCGGCGCGGCGTAAGTGAAGCTGGCCAGGTCGCCATAATCGACCCAATAGCGACGCTCCGCTCCCTGTAACGTCATGCGAAATACCGTGTCGCGCCCGACATCCGCAGCCATGCCGAAAGGCGCCGGCAGATCCACCGCCACGCCCTTGAGATCGGAGCTGACCGATAACTGGCTGTCGGCGCCGTCGAGCGTCACTTGCAACTGATACGGAATCACACCAGAGACGGGCAACGGCTGGGTCACGCTCAGCCAGTCCGTAAGCTTCTTGACCTCGACTCGTCCGGACGCCACCACCCGGGTGTTGAGCGCACCGGCACGGCCCTCGGCATAAATCTGCGCGCTTACCGGCCGGTCGAATGCCCGTGCCGCGATGTTCTTGCCACTGAGCCCTTTGGCGCTGTCGAAACGGAAGTCGCCCTTGAGTTGAGTCAGCTCCAGCGCCGGTTCACTGAGCTTGAGCCGGGCCTTGTCGGTACTGAAATCCACCAGGATCTTCGGCTGCTCACCTTTGGCCAGTGGGATATCCAGGTTCACCTTACCTTGCAGATCGCCCTCGCCTTCCCAACCGGCGAAGGTCTCGGCCGTGCCGATGGGTGCGGTCTGGAGGATTTTCAGCCCGTCGCCCAATACCCCGGCAAAGCCGCCGTCCAACAACAGATGGACATTCTGCCCGGCCGACGCATGAGGAATGGTTACCGCAACATCCTTGACCTGGGTGTCCAGCAGCTGCCCCTGGCTGGCATAGATACGCACCCCGCTGTCCTCGACAAAGACGTCGCCGCTGACCTTGCTGACCGAAGGCCAGCCCGGCTGGAACGCCAGTTCGGCGTCGTGCACCTTGAAAAACAGGCTGATGCTGCGGGACGCGTCCTCGGCACCTTTGTTCAGCGAGCCCTGATACTGGAAATAACCCTCGTCAACCGCGCCCTTGACGATGGCCGTGCGCAACCATTCGTCCAGCGCCGGGCTGAGCACGGTCGGCAGGTACTTGGCGGTGTAGCGCCCGTCACCGTCCACCAGGCCGACCCGCAGGTCCATGTAGTCTTCCTGGCTGTGGTCGAAATGCAGGCGGATCAGGAAGTCGCCAGCGATGCGCCCTTCCTCTCCCAGCACTTTCAAGTACGGTGCGACCAGGGTGAATCCCTGCTTGTCGAGCTTCCAGGTCAACCGGGCATTGGCCTGCAAGTATTGCCAGGGCTTGGCGAAAATCGGGTCCAGGTGCAGGGAAAAGTCCTTGCTGTCCATGCGCAGCTCGCCGCCGCCGAGGTCGCCGCTAAGGCTGCCGGACACGTTGCGCGCCGCCGGGGCGCCGCGATAGGCGTCAAACCCGACCGTGTCGAGATTGGTGGCAAAGCTGATTTTCTGATCGCCAGTGTTCTGAGGCCGGTAGTCCAGCAACACGTTGCGCAGGCCACCGGTCACCTTGAGCCGGTCGATCGCCGTGGCGACACCTTCGGGCAATGGCGCCAGGGCATTGAGCAACGGCGTGAGCGGCGTCAGGTCAAGGCGATCGGCCTCCACGTGCCAACGCTCCTCGGCCTTCTCGGTGGCGCTGTTCTGTTGCAGCTGCAGGCGTGTCTCCCAGCGCGTCTCACCCAGGTTCATCGCCAGCGAGTCGAACGTTGCGGTGAAACCCTGGCTGCTGCGCTGGAAATACCCGTTGAGGGCCAGGTTGTGGATCTGCACGGGCTTGCGATCGGCATAGGCGCCCTGGATCTGTGGCGCGTTCATGCGCACGGCGGCGCTTTGCACCGTGCCCTCGCCCCAACTCAGCCAGAATTCCCCACCGGCCTTGATCTCGGCAAAATTCCACTGCCGGGTCAGGCGTTTCGGCAGCCATTTCGACCAGTCGCTTTGCGGCAGGCTCAGGTAGGCGTCGGCCTCGCCATTTCGCCAGTCGCTGGCGCGGATACGGGTCCGCAGGTTGAGCGCCACGGGCTGGCCGTCAGGCAGGGTAAGACGTGCGTCCAGGCGCTGGCGAGCCGGACCGGTGCGCAAGCTCAGGCCTACATAGGTCAGGCTCAGGGGCGGATGGTCCAGCGGTTGCAAGGTGACCTGGCTGTCGAGCACCGACAGCTTAGAAATCATCTGCATGCGTTCAAGCAATTGCTGCGGGTCGAGCGGCTGATCGTCCTTCACCGGCAGGCCTTCAAGGGCCCACTTGCCGTCAGTGCCCTCTTTCAGGCTGACCTTCAGGCCGCTGACCTCCAGATGAGCGATGCGCACCTGGCGCGCCAGCAGGCTGTCCCACACGGCAGGCACCGCCCGCACCTGATCCAGGTGCAAGGCGTTGGGCCCCTCGCCGACAACCACGTCGCGTGCCGCCAGGATGGGCGCCAGGGCGCTCCAACTGCCTTCGAGGCTACCAACGTGCACGGGAATGCCCAACGCTTCGCCGGCCCGGCTCTCGACTTCACCGCGATACTCGGCCACCAGCGGGATCAACTCCCGGCCGAGGCTGACATACAAGGCCAGCAGTATCAGCAGCAGCGCACACAGGCCCAGCCCCCAGCGAGTCAGCGTCCCCATAAGGCGTGTCAGACGCTCCATGTCAGCGGGCTCCCCTGGCAAAGACATTCATATTCGCGGCCCCGGCGCTGCGCGCGCCGCTTCAGAGCAACACCACGTCGTACTGTTCCTGGGAATACATGGTTTCCACCTGGAAGCGAATCGTGCGCCCGATAAAGGCCTCCAACTCCGCGACGTTGCCGGACTCCTCATCCAGCAGGCGATCCACCACCTTCTGGTTCGCCAACACTCTATAACCGGTGGCCTGGTAGGCGCGCGCCTCCCGGAGGATTTCCCGGAAGATTTCGTAACACACGGTTTCCGGGGTTTTCAGCTTGCCCCGGCCCTGGCAACTGCTGCACGGCTCGCACAACACCTGTTCAAGACTCTCGCGGGTGCGCTTGCGGGTCATCTGCACCAGGCCCAGTTCGGTAATGCCGATGATGTTGGTCTTGGCGTGATCACGTTCGAGCTGTTTTTCCAGGGTCCGCAATACCTGGCGCTGGTGCTCCTCGTCTTCCATGTCGATGAAATCGATGATGATGATCCCGCCCAGGTTACGCAGGCGCAGTTGCCGGGCGATGGCCGTGGCCGCTTCAAGATTGGTCTTGAAGATGGTTTCCTCAAGGTTGCGATGGCCGACGAATGCGCCGGTATTGACGTCGATGGTGCTCATCGCCTCGGCCGGATCGACCACCAGGTAACCGCCGGATTTGAGCGGCACCTTGCGTTCAAGGGCGCGCTGGATTTCATCTTCGACGCCGTACAGATCGAAAATCGGCCGCTCGCCAGGGTAGTGCTCCAGGCGGTCGGCGATTTCCGGCATCAGCTCGGCGACGAATTGGGTGGTTTTCTGGAAGGTTTCCCGGGAATCGATCCGGATTTTCTCGATCTTCGGGCTGACCAGGTCGCGCAGAGTCCGCAGCGCCAGGCCCAGGTCCTCGTAGATCACACTTGGCGTGGCGATGGTCTTGATCTGTTCGGCGATCTGGTCCCAGAGCCTGCGCAGGTAGCGGATATCCATGAGGATTTCATCTGCCCCGGCGCCCTCGGCGGCCGTGCGCAGGATGAAACCTCCGGCCTCCTTGATGCCTTCTTTCTCCACGCAGTCGCTGACAACCTTCTTCAGACGCTCGCGTTCGGCTTCGTCCTCGATCTTCAGGGAGATGCCAACGTGGGCGGTGCGCGGCATGTACACAAGATAGCGCGACGGAATCGACAACTGGGTGGTCAGGCGCGCGCCCTTCGAGCCGATGGGGTCCTTGGTGACCTGCACCACCAGGCTCTGGCCTTCGTGGACCAAGGCGCTGATGCTCTCTACCGCCGGCCCTTCGCGCATCGAGATTTCCGAGGCGTGGATGAACGCCGCGCGGTCCAGGCCGATATCGACGAAGGCCGCCTGCATGCCCGGCAGCACCCGTACCACCTTGCCCTTGTAGATATTGCCGACGATCCCGCGTTTTTGCGTACGCTCGACATGGACCTCTTGCAGGACGCCGTTTTCAACCACCGCCACGCGCGATTCCATCGGCGTGATGTTGATCAGAATCTCTTCACTCATGGCAGGGTCTCGTTCAGGCATATTCACGATTATGGCCGCATCTGGTCAGACGGCGCTCAGCGCGCGCTCAAGGTTTGCCAACAGGGTATGCCGAAATGGCCGAGCAGCTCGAAGGTTTCGCACAGCGGCAGGCCGACCACGGCCGAATAACTGCCTTCGAGGTCGGCGATGAACACCGCGCCCAGCCCTTGGATACCATAGCCGCCCGCCTTGTCCCGGGGTTCGCCGCTGGCCCAATAGGCCATCGCTTCCTGCTCCGTGACCGGGCGAAAGCGCACCCGACTGCGAACCACCCGAGACTCGCAGCGCTGGCCATCGAGCACGGCAATCGCAGTCAGAACCTCATGATCGCGTCCGGACAGGCTCAGGAGCATCGTCAGGGCGTCGGCCTGGTCCCGAGGCT
Organism: Pseudomonas sp. AGC41; assembly: GCF_057334555.1. NCBI lineage: Bacteria > Pseudomonadati > Pseudomonadota > Gammaproteobacteria > Pseudomonadales > Pseudomonadaceae > Pseudomonas > Pseudomonas sp. AGC41. The sequence goes on along the minus strand of NZ_JBHFJB010000104.1, from coordinate 22,288 downwards.
TGCCGAGAATCCGGCCGTCCAGCACCACGGCGGTATCGGCCCCCAGCACACAGCCATCGGCGCCTATTTGCAATGCGCGCAGCCCGGCCTCGGCCTTGCCGCGCGCCAGGCGTTCGACGTAGGCCGATGGAGTTTCGTGGTCGAGGGGAGTTTCGTCGATGTCCGCGCTGATCGCAGTAAAGGGAACGCCGATCTGCGTGAGCAATTCACGCCGGCGCGGCGAGCCCGAGGCAAGGTAAAGCGGTTTCATCAACACATCTCCCTCTCAAAGCACTGCATCCGGACGCAAACAGCTTTTGTGGGGGGGGGGGGGGGGG
>NZ_JBHFJB010000104.1:12349-21951 GCF_057334555.1 Pseudomonas sp. AGC41 | reverse complement strand
CCGCTCGGTTGCGCAGCAATCGTAAAAATGGGGCCGCTACGCAGCCCAGCGGGAGCAAGCTCCCTCGCCACTGGGATGTAGGTATCAAAAAAATCTAGGGATCCCGACCGTATCAGTTGATCTTGAAACGCAGGCGCAAGCCACGCAAACCGAAGCTGACCCAAGGCCAGAGCAACGCACTGACCAAGGCCGGCAATACCAGCGCAAGCGTCGGCTGGCGATTGCCGGTCAGCGCGCTGAGCCACAGCTGTACCAGTTGCGCCAGGCCAAAGATCACCAGGATCACCAGGCTCTGCTGCCACATCGGGAACATTCGCAGACGCTGTTGCAGCGAGAGCACCAGAAAGGTGATCAACGTGAGGATAAGCGCGTTCTGTCCCAGCAACGTGCCATAAAGCACATCTTCGGTCAGGCCCAGGCACCATGCGGTGACCATGCCGACCTTGTGCGGCAGGGCCAGCGCCCAGAAGGCCAGCAGCAAGGCCAGCCACAACGGACGCAGGATCTCCATGAACTGTGGCAGCGGTGACACACTGAGCAACAGGCCGATGGCGAAGGTCAGCCAGACCATCCAGCCGTTACCGGATCGAGTACTGCTCATTCTTCTCGTGCTCCCCTGGGCGCCGGTGCTGCGGCGGGTGTCGAGGCCGGTGGCTTGGCCGCGGGCCTTGCAGGTTGGGATGTCGTTGCATGGGCGGGTGGCCGGGCAGGCGTCGCAGCGGGTGCGGCCGGCGGGGTGGTTGCCGTGACGGGTGCCGCCACTTGGGGTTTTGGTACCGTGGCCGGGACCGACGCGGGCGCAGGTGCGGGTGCAGCAGGAACCGTCGGCTCACCACCCTGCCGATCCTGGACTTCCTGGGCCACGGCGGCGTCATTGGCGCGCTCTTCAGGCGTGCGGTTGTCGCTGAACACCAGCAGCAGGTAACGGCTACGGTTCAGCGCAGCCGTGGGCACCGCCCGGACGATCGCGAACGGCTGGCCGGAGTCGTGGATGACTTCCTTGACCGTCGCCACGGGATAACCGGCCGGGAACCGCTGGCCGAGGCCAGAGCTGACCAGCAGGTCGCCTTCCTTGATGTCGGCGGTATCGGCTACGTGCCGCAGCTCCAGGCGCTCGGGGTTGCCGGTGCCGCTGGCAATCGCCCGCAGGCCGTTGCGATTGACCTGCACCGGAATGCTGTGGGTGGTATCGGTCAACAGCAGCACGCGGGAGGTGTAGGGCATCAGCTCGACCACCTGCCCCATCAGACCACGGGCATCGAGCACCGGCTGGCCGAGGACCACGCCGTCGCGCTCACCCTTGTTGATGATGATCCGGTGAGTGAAGGGGTTGGGATCCATGCCGATCAGCTCGGCAACCTCGACCTTCTCATTGACCAGCGCCGAGGAGTTGAGCAACTCGCGCAGCCGCACGTTTTGCTCGGTGAGGGCCGCGAGCTTCTGCATGCGCCCCTGCAACAGCAGGTTTTCGGTCTTGAGTTTTTCGTTTTCGGCGACCAGTTCGGTGCGGCTGCCGAACTGGCTGGCCACACCCTGCCACAGCCGCTGCGGCAGGTCGGTGATCCAGTAGGATTCCATCAACACCAGCGACATCTGGCTGCGCACCGGCTTGAGCAGCGTGAAGCGGGCATCGACCACCATCAGCGCGACCGATAGCACGGCCAACACCAGCAGGCGTACACCCAATGAGGGGCCTTTGGCAAAAAGCGGTTTAATAGGCCGCTCCTCCCAGGCAAATGTTGTCTTTATTCATACGGCATCAACCGGCCTGGATACGAATGACAGAAGATAAACGCCAACGGGCAGCACTGCAAAGTGCTGCCCGGAAGCGAACAACCTAGACGATCCCGCCAGCTTATTCGCTGGAGAGCAGGTCCATGGTGTGCTTGTCCATCATTTCCAGCGCACGGCCACCGCCGCGGGCAACGCACGTCAGCGGGTCTTCGGCGACGATCACCGGCAGGCCGGTTTCCTGTGCCAGCAGCTTGTCGAGGTCACGCAGCAGCGCACCACCACCGGTCAGCACCAGGCCGCGCTCGGCGATGTCCGACGCCAGTTCCGGCGGCGATTGCTCCAGGGCGCTCTTGACCGCCTGCACGATGGTCGCCAGCGACTCTTGCAGCGCCTCGAGCACTTCGTTGGAGTTGAGGGTGAAGGCACGAGGAACGCCTTCGGCCAGGTTCCGGCCGCGCACGTCGACTTCACGCACTTCGCCGCCTGGGTAGGCGGTGCCGATTTCCTGCTTGATGCGCTCGGCGGTGGATTCGCCGATCAGGCTGCCGTAGTTGCGGCGCACGTAGGTGATGATCGCTTCGTCGAAACGGTCGCCGCCGACACGCACGGATTCGGCATAGACCACGCCATTCAGGGAGATCAAGGCGATTTCAGTGGTACCGCCACCGATATCGACGACCATCGAACCGCGGGCTTCTTCCACCGGCAGGCCGGCACCGATGGCAGCGGCCATCGGCTCTTCGATCAGGAACACTTCACGGGCACCGGCACCGAGCGCCGATTCGCGGATGGCGCGACGCTCGACCTGGGTGGATTTGCAGGGCACGCAGATCAGCACACGAGGGCTGGGCTGCAGGAAACTGTTTTCGTGAACCTTGTTGATGAAATACTGCAGCATCTTTTCGCAGACGCTGAAGTCGGCGATCACGCCATCTTTCATCGGGCGAATGGCTGCAATGTTGCCCGGTGTGCGGCCCAGCATGCGCTTGGCTTCCGTACCGACAGCCACGACACTTTTCTGGTTACCGTGGGTGCGGATGGCCACGACCGAGGGTTCATTCAGGACGATACCGCGCTCGCGCACGTAAATAAGGGTGTTGGCAGTGCCCAGGTCGATGGAAAGATCGCTGGAAAACATGCCACGCAGTTTCTTGAACATGGGAAAGGGACCCTAGGCAACGCGTGGGTAAAAAAGTGCGGCAAACTCTAACAACGACAGGGATTTTGGGCAAGGCGCCAATATGTTAAATTGGCCGCTTTTCTGTGCACCAAACACCGAGATCGCGGCCGTAGGGCCGTAGAAATGCGGTAGTGTTCCGACAATCTAACACACGGACAGACTGCGTCCGTTTTGTTTTCCACTGGAGAATCCCATGGCGCTTGAACGCTCCGACGTGGAAAAAATCGCTCATCTGGCCTGTCTGGGCCTCAATGAAGCCGATCTTCCACACATTACTTCTGCCCTGAACAGCATTCTCGGGCTGGTCGACGAGATGCAGGCGGTCGACACCGACGGTATCGAGCCGCTGGCCCACCCACTGGAAGCCAGCCAGCGCCTGCGCGCCGACGTCGTCACCGAGTCCGATAACCGCGAGGCCTACCAGTCCATCGCACCCGCCGTCGAAAACGGCCTGTACCTGGTTCCGAAAGTCATCGACTAAAGGGAAAGAGCCTCTCATGCATCACATGACCCTGGCCGAGATCGCCCGCGGACTCGCCGACAAGAAATTTTCCTCCGAAGAGCTGACCAAGGCTCTGCTGGCGCGCATTGCCCAGCTCGACCCGCAGCTCAACAGCTTCATCAGCCTCACCGAAGAACTGGCCTTGAGCCAGGCCAAGGCCGCCGACGCCCGTCGCGCCAACGGTGAGAGCGGCGCGCTGCTCGGCGCGCCGATTGCCCACAAGGACCTGTTCTGCACCCAGGGCATCCGCACCAGCTGCGGCTCGAAGATGCTCGACAACTTCAAGGCCCCGTACGATGCCACCGTGGTCGCCAAGCTGGCCGCCGCTGGCGCCGTGACCCTGGGCAAGACCAACATGGACGAATTCGCCATGGGTTCGGCCAACGAATCCAGCTATTACGGCGCGGTGAAAAACCCCTGGAACGTGGAGCACGTACCGGGCGGTTCGTCCGGTGGCTCCGCTGCCGCCGTGGCCGCGCGCCTGTTGCCGGCGGCCACCGCCACCGACACCGGCGGCTCGATCCGCCAGCCGGCGGCGTTCACCAACCTCACCGGCCTCAAGCCGACCTACGGCCGCGTCTCGCGCTGGGGCATGATCGCCTACGCCTCCAGCCTCGACCAGGGTGGCCCGCTGGCGCGCACCGCCGAAGACTGCGCAATCCTGCTGCAAGGCATGGCCGGCTTCGACCCGAACGACTCCACCAGCATCGATGAACCGGTGCCGGACTACAGCGCCAGCCTCAACGGTTCGCTGCAGGGCCTGCGCATCGGCGTGCCGAAGGAATACTTCAGCACCGGTCTCGACCCACGCATCGCCGAACTGGTCCACAACAGCGTCAAGGAGCTGGAGAAGCTCGGCGCGATCATCAAGGAAATCAGCCTGCCGAACATGCAGCATGCGATTCCGGCGTACTACGTGATCGCCCCGGCGGAAGCCTCCTCGAACCTGTCGCGTTTCGACGGCGTGCGCTTCGGCTATCGCTGCGAAAACCCGCAAAACCTCGTCGACCTGTACAAGCGTTCCCGTGGCGAAGGCTTCGGCGCCGAAGTGCAGCGCCGGATCATGGTCGGCGCCTACGCGTTGTCCGCCGGTTACTACGATGCCTACTACCTCAAGGCGCAGAAAATCCGCCGCCTGGTGAAAAACGACTTCATGGCCGCCTTCAACGAGGTCGACATCATCCTCGGCCCGACCACGCCGAACCCGGCCTGGAAACTCGGCGCCAAGAACAGCGACCCGGTCGCCGAGTATCTGGAAGACGTCTACACCATCACCGCCAACCTCGCCGGCTTGCCGGGCCTGTCCATGCCGGCCGGCTTCGTCGATGGGCTGCCGGTGGGCGTGCAGCTACTCGCGCCGTATTTCCAGGAAGGCCGCCTGTTGAATGTTGCCCACCAGTATCAGTTGAACACTGACTGGCACACCCGCACCCCAACCGGCTTCTGAGGAGAAACACATGCAATGGGAAGTCGTGATCGGGCTGGAGATTCATACCCAGCTCACCACCCGATCGAAAATCTTTTCCGGTAGCTCGACCACTTTCGGTTCCGAGCCCAACACCCAGGCCAGCCTCGTTGACCTGGGCATGCCCGGCGTGCTGCCGGTGCTCAACGCCGAAGCGGTGCGCATGGCGGTGATGTTCGGCCTGGCGATCGATGCCGAGATCGGCCAGCACAACGTGTTCGCCCGCAAGAACTACTTCTACCCGGACCTGCCCAAGGGCTACCAGATCAGCCAGATGGAACTGCCGATCGTCGGCAAGGGCCACCTGGACATCGCCCTGGAAGACGGCACGGTCAAGCGCGTCGGTATCACCCGGGCGCACCTGGAGGAAGACGCCGGCAAGAGCCTGCACGAAGAATTCAACGGTGCCACCGGCATCGACCTGAACCGTGCCGGCACGCCGCTGCTGGAAATCGTCTCCGAGCCGGACATGCGCAGCGCCAAGGAAGCCGTGGCCTACGTCAAGGCGATCCACGCTCTGGTGCGGTACCTGGGCATCTGCGACGGCAACATGGCCGAAGGCTCGCTGCGCTGCGACTGCAACGTGTCGATCCGGCCCAAGGGCCAGACCGAGTTCGGTACCCGCTGCGAGATCAAGAACGTCAACTCGTTCCGCTTCATCGAGAAGGCGATCAACAGCGAGATCCAGCGCCAGATCGAACTGATCGAGGACGGCGGCAAGGTCATCCAGCAAACTCGCCTGTACGATCCGAACAAGGACGAGACCCGTCCGATGCGCAGCAAGGAGGAAGCCAACGACTACCGTTACTTCCCCGATCCGGACCTGCTGCCGGTGGTCATCGAGAACGCCTTCCTTGACGAAGTGCGCGCCACCCTGCCGGAGCTGCCGCCGCAAAAACGCGAGCGCTTCCAGGCGCAGTTCGGGCTGTCGAGCTATGACGCCAACGTCCTGGCCACCAGCCGCGAACAGGCCGATTACTTCGAGAAAGTCGTGAGCATCGGCGGCGACGCCAAGCTGGCGGCCAACTGGGTGATGGTCGAATTGGGCAGCCTGTTGAACAAGCAGGGCCTGGAAATCGACGAGTCGCCGGTCTCGGCCGAGCAACTGGGCGGCATGCTGTTGCGGATCAAGGACAACACCATTTCCGGCAAGATCGCCAAGATGGTCTTCGAAGCCATGGCCAATGGCGAAGGCAGCGCCGACGAGATCATCGAGAAGCGCGGCTTGAAGCAGGTCACCGACACCGGTGCGATCAGCGCCGTGCTCGATGAAATGCTCGCGGCCAATGCCGAGCAGGTCGAACAGTACCGTGCGGCGGACGAAGCCAAGCGCGGCAAGATGTTCGGCTTTTTTGTCGGCCAGGCGATGAAAGCCTCCAAGGGCAAGGCCAACCCGCAACAGGTCAACGAACTGCTCAAAAGCAAGCTTGAGGGCTGATGGCTATGGAGCCAGTCTTGCGGTCTGGCTCGATCCCCTGTGGGGGGGGGGGTTGGTGGGGGTGGGTGGGAAGCGGCCCCCAACGATCTGCTGCCAGATTGAGGGGGCTGCTGCGCCCGAGGCGTCGGACCGGCCCAGCGGGAGCAAGCTCCCTCGCCACAATAATTTTCACCACCACACTGATGTGGAAACCTCTACATGAAGCGTCTCCTCGGCGCCTGCGCCCTGCTGTCCCTGCTGGCCGGCTGTGCCAGCCAGAGCGGGACGGTCGATCCACACGGCTACGACCAGACCGGCGTCGCCTCCTATTACGGCTCCAGGCACCATGGCAAGCGAACCGCCAGCGGCGAGCGTTTCGACCAGCACAGCCTGACGGCCGCGCATCGCCAGTTGCCGTTCGGCACTCGGGTGAAAATCACCAATCTAAAAAACAACGACAGCGTCGTAGTCCGCATCAACGACCGCGGCCCGTATACTCGTGGCCGTTTGATCGACGTGTCCCGCGAAGCCGCCGAGCAACTGGGCATGTTGCGCAGCGGCACTGCCCGGGTGCGTGTGCAAGCCCTCGACGATTGATAGACGGAGCCCGGCCATTTCCCTACTCACTGCCCTACCGCTGCTCAGCCTGATCGAGTTGTTCGGCGCCCTGCTGTTGCTGATCGCCGGCGCCGAACTGTTGGTGCGCGCCGCCGTGGGCCTGGCGGCACGCTTGCAGGTACGGCCGCTGATCATCGGCCTGACCGTCGTCGCGTTCGGCAGCAGCGCGCCACAAATGGCCGTCAGCCTGCAGGCGACCCTGGCGCAAAACGCCGACATCGCCGTGGGCAGTGTGATCGGCAGCAGCATCTTCAACATCCTCGTCACGCTGGGGCTGTCGGCGCTGATCATTCCGCTGCGCGTCTCGCGCCAATTGGTGCGCCTGGACATCCCGCTGATGATCGGCGCCAGCCTGCTGGTGTTCGTGCTGGCCTGGAACGAGGAACTGACCCGGCTCGACGGCGTCCTGCTGCTGATGGCCCTGGCGGTGTACCTGGGCCTGTTGCTGCGTCAGTCCCGGCATTCGGGGCGGCCGCACCCGCTGGGGGGCGAAGTGGCCCTTGTGTCCTGGCCCAAGAGTCTGGTGATGATTGTATCGGGCCTGGCGATGCTGGTTTTCGCCGGCCACCTGTTGCTGGGTGCGGCGGTGGAAGTGGCGACGGACCTCGGGCTTTCGGAGCGCATCATCGGCCTGACCATCGTCGCCGTCAGCACCTCGCTGCCGGAGCTCGCCACCTCGCTGATCGCCGCCCTGCGCGGCCAGCGAGACATTGCGGTGGGCAACGTGATCGGCAGTAACCTGTTCAACCTGCTGGGCGTGCTCGGTGTGACCGCCCTCACCGCGCCCACACCATTGTCGGTGTCGCCGAACGCCCTGGATTTCGACCTGCCGGTGATGCTCGGCGTGGCGGTGCTGTGCCTGCCGGTGTTCTATTCCGGCTACCGCGTCACCCGCGCCGAAGGCCTGCTGTTCCTGGGCTTGTACACGGCCTATGGCCTGCACGTGGTGTCGTTCACTACCGGCATGCCATTGGCCGGCCAGCTTGAGCGACTGATGTTGTTCTACGTGCTGCCGGCCCTGCTCGCGTTCTTGCTGTTCACTTCCCTGCGCGCCTGGCGCCGCCAACACCACAAGAGGGATTTGCCATGACCGACACTCCAAAAACCGGCCTCGACATGCGTCGCCAGGTGATGGGCGACGCCTTCGTCGATCGCGCCCTGGGCAACGCCACCGAATTCACCCAGCCGCTGCAGGACTTCGTCAACGAGCACGCCTGGGGCAGCGTCTGGAGCCGCGAAGGCCTGCCGCTGAAAACCCGCAGCCTGATTACCCTCGCCGCCCTCACCGCCCTCAAATGCCCGCAGGAACTCAAAGGCCACGTGCGTGGCGCGCTGAACAACGGCTGCACCGTAGAGGAGATTCGTGAGGCACTGCTGCATTGCGCGGTTTACGCGGGCGTGCCGGCGGCGATCGATGCGTTTCGGGCGGCGCAGGAAGTGATCGATAGTTATCAGAAGCCTGAGTGACTGTGGGTTTGCCTTCGCGAGCGGGCTCGTTCCCGCAAGGCCAGAGGGTATCGTGGTCACTTGTGGGAGCGAGCCTGCTCGCGAATGGATCGAAAGGGCGCTGCAAAATCCGAGGCTAGATCCACCCACCCCACTGCAGCACAAAAATCCCCAGGTTGGTGGTAATCGCCGCCATCAGCGTAGTGATGACGATGATCGCCGCCGCCAACTCATGGTTGCCATTCGCCGCCCGGGCCATGACGAAGCTGGCGGCGGCGGTGGGGCTGCCGAAGTACAGGAACAGAATCCCCAACTCGGCGCCGCGAAAGCCCCATAGCCACGCGCCCAGCGTGGTCACCAGCGGCAGGCCGACCATTTTCACCAGGCTCGAACTCAGGGCCATCCTGCCGCTTTTGCGCAAGGCCGCCAGCGACAGCGTGCCGCCGATGCAGATCAACGCCAGGGGCAAAGTCATTTGCGACAGGTATTTGGCCGAGGTCTCGAACCAGTTCGGCAGGCCGATCTGCCAATAGGCGAATGGCGCGGCGGCGATCACGCTGATGATCAGCGGGTTGCTGATCACGCTTTTGCAGATGCTCCATGGGTCAGACTTGATCACCGGGCTGTAAACCGCCAACACGATGGTCGACAAGGTGTTGTAGAACAGGATCACCAGCGCCGCGAGAATCGCGCCCAGGGAAATCCCGTAATCACCGTACATACTCGCCGCCAACGCCAGGCCGATTACCCCGTTGTTGCCGCGAAACGCGCCCTGGGTGTAGATACCGCGATCGTCACGCGGGCAACGCCAGATCGCCCAACCCCAGGCCATGGCAAAACTCGCCAGGGTGGCGATCGAGAAATAGATCAGCAGGTCCGGCTGCAAGGCCGCGTGCAAGTCGGCGTGCAGGATGCCGAGGAACAACAGCGCCGGCATGGTCACGTTGAACACCAGCGACGAGGCGATGTAGATGAAGTTGTCGTTGATCCAATTGATACGCTTGAGCAGCGTCCCCAGAAACAGCATGGCAAACACCGGCGCGGTGATGTTCAGGGTTTCGAGGAAAATTGCCAGCATGCCGGGGGACCTTGAGAAGGAGTGTCGTTAGGTGGCTAATGATAGCCACTCACGGCACTGGCGTCTGGTCGAGCCTCTTCGCGAGCAGGCTCGCTCCTACATTTGTTCGGGTGAACACAGAGCCAACATTCACCGTTGCCCCTTGTGGGGGGGGGGGGGGGG
>NZ_JBHFJB010000104.1:9174-12292 GCF_057334555.1 Pseudomonas sp. AGC41 | reverse complement strand
CCACGGCGGCACATCCACCATCAATGCCAACTGAACCACCGCATTCGCGAGCAGGCTCGCTCCCACATTGGGTCTCCGGTGATCAGAAAATCCATATCCACCCCGCGTCCCTGCTCGCGATAGCCCCGGATCAGGTAATCGGCGCCGGGTTGAACAAGGTGATGTCGTTGTACAGCTTGTGCCGCTCGGCCCAGGTCTGTTTCTTGCCGCTGGCCACATCCAGGTAGTAGTGGAACAGCTCCCAGCCCAACTCTTCGATGCTTGCACGCCCGGTGGCGATCCGGCCGGCGTCGATGTCGATCAGGTCCGGCCAGCGCTGGGCCAGTTCGGTGCGGGTCGAGACCTTCACCACCGGCGCCATCGCCAAACCGTACGGCGTACCGCGCCCGGTGGTGAACACGTGCAGGTTCATTCCCGCCGCCAGTTGCAGCGTACCGCAGACAAAATCACTCGCCGGCGTGGCGCAGAAGATCAGGCCCTTTTGCTTGAAGCGCTCGCCCGGGCCGAGCACGCCGTTGATCGCGCTGCTGCCGGATTTGACAATCGAGCCCAGGGATTTTTCGACGATGTTCGACAGCCCGCCCTTCTTGTTGCCAGGCGTAGTGTTAGCGCTGCGATCGGCTTCGCCCTTGGCCAGATAGCGGTCGTACCAGTCCATCTCGCGCACCAGTTCCTCGGCGACTTCACGGGTTTGCGCCCGGGACGTCAGCAGGTAGATCGCATCGCGCACTTCGGTGACTTCGGAGAACATCACCGTCGCACCGGCCCGCAGCAGCAAATCCGAGGCGTAGCCCAGGGCTGGGTTCGCGGTGATGCCGGAAAACGCATCGCTGCCACCGCATTGCATGCCCAGGATCAGCTCCGAGGCCGGCACGGTTTCGCGACGGCGCTGGTCGAGTTTCTTCAGACGCGTCTCGGCCAGCTCCATGATCTGCTCGATCATTTCGGTGAAGCCGTGACTGGAATCCTGCAAGCGATACAACCACGGCTCGCTGAGGTCCACCGAACTGTCGCCTTCGTGCATCACCTGCCCGGCCTGCAGTTTCTCGCAGCCCAGGCTGATCACCAGCGCCTCGCCACCCAGGTTCGGGTTGCGCGCCAGGTTGCGCACGGTGCGGATCGGGATGTACGCATCGGTGGCGGTGATCGCCACGCCGCAGCCATAGCTGTGGGTCAGCGCCACCACGTCATCGACGTTCGGATACTTGGGCAGCAGCTCGTCCTTGATGCGCTTGACCGCATGGTCCAGCACACCGGTCACGCACTGCACCGTGGTGGTAATACCGAGGATGTTGCGCGTGCCAACGGTGCCGTCGGCGTTGCGGTAGCCCTCGAAGGTGTAGCCCTCCAGCGGCACATCCGCCGCCGGCACATCGGTGGACAGCGGCAAGCTGTCCAGCGGTGGCGCGGTGGGCATGCGCAACTGGTCTTCCTTGACCCAGCTGCCACGCGGGATCGGCTGCAGCGCGTAGCCGATGACCTGGCCGTAGCGAATCACCTCGCCGCCCTCGGGAATATCCTCAAGGGTGACTTTGTGGCTTTGCGGCACGAAGTCGACGGTGACCAGGCCGTCCGGGAATTCGGTCCCGGCCGGTACGCCTTGGTCGTTGACGACGATCACCACGTTGTCGCGCTCGTGCAGGCGGATGTAACGGGGCGAATCGGCATGTTCAATCAGATTCATCGACACCGCTCCTCAGGATTTGGCTTCAGACAGGCTGGAAAGATCGGCTTCTTTGGCCGCCGGTTCCTTGAGCACCACACGCTTGATCGGGCCCACGATAACCAGGTAGCTGAACACCGCCATCAGCGCGTTGCAACCGACAAACACCAGCGCCCACTTGAACGAACCGGTGGAGCTGATGATGTAGCCGATGACGATTGGCGTGGTAATCGACGCCAGGTTGCCGAAGGTGTTGAACAGGCCACCGCTCAAGCCGGCGATCTGTTTTGGCGAGGTGTCGGACACCACGGCCCAGCCCAGTGCGCCAACGCCTTTACCGAAGAAGGCCAGGGCCATGAAGCCCACCACCATCCATTCGATGTCGACGTAGTTGCACGCCACGATGCTGCTGGACACCAGCAGGCCGGCGATGATCGGCGCCTTGCGGGCGAAGGTCAGCGAGTGGCCCTTGCGCAGCAGGTAGTCGGAAATCACCCCGCCAAGCACACCACCGATAAAGCCGCAGATGGCCGGCAAGGACGCGATGAAACCGGCCTTGAGGATGGTCATGCCGCGCTCCTGCACCAGGTATACCGGGAACCAGGTCAGGAAGAAGTAGGTGATGCCGTTGATGCAGTATTGGCCCAGATACACGCCCAGCATCATACGGTTGGTCAGCAGTTGGCGGATGTAATCCCACTTCGGACCATCGGCTTTCTTTTCCTTGCCCTTGTCCTGGTCCATGTCGACCATCGCGCCGTTGGACGCGATGTGATTGAACTCGGCCTCGTTGATCATCGGGTGCTGGCGCGGGCTGTAGATCACCTTCAGCCAGACCAGCGAGAACACGATACCGATCACGCCCATTACGATGAAAACGTGCTGCCAGCCGAAGCGGTAGACGATCCAGCCCATCAGCGGTGCGAACAGTACGGTGGCGAAATACTGCGCCGAGTTGAAGATCGCCGAGGCGGTGCCGCGTTCCGCGGTGGGGAACCAGGCCGCGACGATACGGGCGTTGCCCGGGAAGGAAGGCGCTTCGGCCAGCCCGACCAGGAAGCGCAGCATGAACAGCGCAACCACCGCCGTGGACATGCCGAATTCACCGACGTAGCCCTGCAGCACAGTGAACAGCGACCAGGTAAAAATGCTCAAGGCATAGATTTTCTTCGACCCGAAACGGTCGAGCAACCAGCCGCCAGGAATCTGCCCGGCCACGTAGGCCCAGCCGAAGGCGGAGAAGATATAACCGAGGGTGACGGCATCGATGCCGAGGTCTTTTTGCAGGCTGGAACCAGCGATGGCGATGGTGGCACGGTCGGCATAGTTGATCGTCGTCACCAAAAACAGCATGAGCAGGATCAAATAGCGGACGTGCGTCGGCTTGGTCTCTTGCATGTAATCTACTTCCACTATTTATTTTTATGCGGGAAATCAAATTGTACGGTCGGCGCC
>NZ_JBHFJB010000104.1:4869-9154 GCF_057334555.1 Pseudomonas sp. AGC41 | reverse complement strand
GGCGCCGACCGGTGTTGCGTATTACGAGCCGATGTAGGAAGTCTTCACCACGGTGTAGAACTCTTGCGCATAGCGACCTTGCTCACGCGAACCATAGGACGAACCTTTGCGCCCGCCGAACGGCACGTGGTAATCCACGCCGGCGGTCGGCAGGTTGACCATCACCATGCCCGCCTGGGAATGGCGTTTGAAGTGGTTGGCGTACTTCAACGAGGTGGTGGCGATACCTGCGGACAGGCCGAACTCGGTGTCGTTGGCCATCGCCAGCGCCGCCTCGTAGTCAGCCACGCGCACGACGTTGGCGACCGGGCCGAAGATCTCTTCACGGCTGATGCGCATCGAGGCTTCGCTGTCGGCGAACAGCGTCGGCGCCAGGAAGTAACCTTCGGTGTCGCAGGTCACCACACCACCACCGCTGACCAACCGCGCACCTTCGCTCTGGCCGATGTCGATGTACTTCAAGTCCTGGTTGAGCTGGGCCTCGGACACAACAGGGCCGATATCAGTGCCGGCCTTCAATGCATGACCGACCTTGATCGACTGCATGCGCTCGGCCATCGCCGCGACGAACTTGTCGTGGATACCGGCGGTGACGATCAGACGGCTCGACGCGGTGCAACGCTGGCCGGTGGAGTAGAACGCGCTCTGCACCGCCAGCTCGACGGCCTGCTTGAGGTCGGCGTCGTCGAGGATGATCTGCGGGTTCTTGCCGCCCATTTCCAACTGAACCTTGGCTTGGCGCGACACACAGTTGACCGCGATCTGCCGGCCCACGCCCACGGAACCGGTGAAGCTGATGCCGTCGACTTTGGGGCTGTTGACCAGGACTTCACCGACCACGCGGCCGCTGCCCATGACCAGGTTGAACGCACCGGCCGGGAAACCGGCGCGGGAAATGATTTCGGCCAAGGCCCAGGCACAGCCCGGCACCAGCTCGGCGGGCTTGATCACCACGCAGTTGCCGTAGGCCAGGGCCGGGGCGATTTTCCACGCGGGAATAGCGATCGGGAAGTTCCACGGGGTGATCAGGCCAACCACACCAAGGGCTTCACGAGTGACTTCAACGTTGACGCCCGGACGCACCGACGGCACGTAATCGCCCGACAGGCGCAGGCACTCGCCGGCGAAGAATTTGAAAATGTTGCCGGCGCGAGTCACTTCGCCGATGGCTTCGGGCAGGGTCTTGCCCTCTTCCCGGGCCAGCAATTGGCCGAGTTCTTCGCGGCGGGCGAGAATTTCACTGCCGACTTTATCCAACGCGTCGTGACGGGCCTGGATGCCCGAGGTCGACCAGGCCGGAAACGCAGCGCGAGCAGCGTCGATGGCGGCGTCGACTTGAGCGGCGTCAGCCTTGGCGTATTCACCGATGACATCGGACAAATCAGACGGGTTGATGTTGGTGCAATAGTCGGCACCGGCTACCCACTGACCGTTGATGTAGTTATCGAAACGCTTTGAATCTGCCACGAGTGCTCTCCTTACAATAAGCCTTACGCAAAAAGCCGCTGATTGCTCAGCGGCTTTGTCGGGTCTGTTACTGCTTGCCTTGCTTGTCGATCAGCGCGGCCAGGGCTTCGTATTCTTCTGGCAGCAGGTCGGTCAGCGGTGTGCGCACAGGGCCCGCGTCGTAGCCAACGATTTTCGCACCGGCCTTGACGATGCTCACCGCGTAACCGGCCTTGCGGTTGCGGATGTCCAGGTACGGCAGGAAGAAATCGTCGATGATCTTGCCGACGGTTTCGTGATCTTCACGGGCAATGGCGTGGTAGAAGTCCATCGCGGTTTTCGGGATGAAATTGAACACCGCCGAGGAGTAGACCGGTACGCCCAGGGCCTTGTAGGCCGCGGCGTAGACTTCGGCGGTTGGCAGGCCGCCCAGGTAGCTGAAGCGATCGCCGAGGCGACGACGGATCGACACCATCAGTTCGATATCGCCCAGGCCGTCCTTGTAGCCGATCAGGTTCGGGCAACGCTCGGCCAGTTGCTCCAGCTGGGTGGCGTTCAGGCGGCAGACGTTACGGTTGTACACCACCACGCCGATCTTCACCGATTTGCACACGGCTTCAACGTGGGCGGCAACGCCGTCCTGGCTGGCTTCGGTCAGGTAGTGCGGCAGCAGCAACAGGCCCTTGGCGCCCAGGCGCTCGGCTTCTTGAGCATATTCGATGGCCTGGCGAGTGGCACCGCCAACACCGGCGAGGATTGGCACGCTGGTAGCGCAGGTATCGACGGCAGTCTTGATGACTTGCGAATACTCACTGGCGGCCAGGGAGAAGAATTCACCGGTGCCGCCCGCTGCGAACAATGCAGAGGCGCCATACGGGGCCAGCCACTCGAGGCGCTTGATGTAGCTGTCGCGATTGAAATCGCCATTGGCAGTGAAATCGGTGACCGGGAACGACAGCAGGCCAGACGAGAGGATGGACTTCAGTTCTTGTGGATTCATTATTCGAACACCCTGGACGCAAATGTTTGTTATAGGAAAGCGGTTCAGCTTCGTGAGAAGTTGTAGGTCATCGTACAACTTAAAATGTGGGCGTCAACTGTATTTCGTCTTTTGTTGGGTGTCGGGAGCTGGTAGGACGGTCCAAAGCCTTGAGAATCGGACCGCAGAGAGAGAGAGATCGAAGGGCGATGCAAGCGTGCAGATCGAGCACCTGGACCGCTCATCGCTACTGTCAACTCTGCCAGTAGGCACCATGAAGGGGAAGAGAGCATAACGCTGGCGTGACCGAGCCATGTCCGGTCATGACCCTTTCCTTTTACAGTGAGCCGCCCATAACGCGACGATCAGGGCCGCCTCACAGGAGTAACCTCATGTCGACTTTCGCGATGCCCATCCTCGTTCAGTTCTCAGACAAACCCACCGAGAGCGTCAAGATCAGTTTGTCGGAAATCGGAGAAAACCTGGAGGTTCAGATTCCCGACTCGAATGAGATCTCGGCTAACTGGTCTGTCTATCCGATCCTTGGCGCCGACCGAAACTCTCCCGAGTGGACCGGCCAGCAAGTCGCTGCAGGCACGTGGGACGATGCCAGGGAGGACTACGTCAAGCTAACGGGGCTGAAAGTCACCGTGCCTAGGGCAGCGCTGCAAAAATATTTGAACAAAGAGGTTGGACTGCGTTACAGGTTTTCCAACGAATCCAGCTATGACTTGTATTCGGAGCCGTCAGTAAAGTTAAAGATCGAGACTTGATAGGCTGGAACACGACTCTAGACCGATTCCAAGACCTCTGTGGCGAGGGAGCTTGCTTCCGCTCGGTTGCGCAGCAACCGCCCTAAACCTGGGGCCGCTTCGCAGCCCAGCGGGAGCAAGCTCCCTCGCCACAAAAGCAATCATGCCGCCAGAGCAGTGTGCGATTCAGCCCTGCGCCTGCGCCTCTTCATGAGCCTGGCGCAGCCTTTCGCGGCTGTTGGTCAGGTGCAAACGCATGGCTGCACGGGCCGCATCGGAGTCCTGACGGGCGATAGCCTCGTAGATTTCCTCGTGCTCGCGGCTCAGGCGGTCCATGTAGTGCTGCTGGTCGTCATGGGCCAGGCGCGCCGAGTTCAGCCGAGTGCGCGGGATGATGCTGGTGCCCAGGTGGGTCATGATGTCGGTGAAGTAACGGTTACCGGTGGACAGGGCGATTTCCAAGTGAAAAGCGAAGTCCGAGGCCACGGCGTCGCTGGCGTGGGCCGCGCTTTCGTTCAAGGCGTCGAGCGCCGCACGCATCGCCGCCAATTGTTCGCTGCTGCGGCGCTGCGCCGCCAGACCGGCCGATTCCACCTCCAGGCTGATGCGCAACTCCAGGATCGCCAGCACGTCACGCAAAGTGACCACTGTTGCCGGGTCGATGCGAAAGCCGCTCGGGCTCGGCGTGTCGAGCACGAACGTGCCGATGCCGTGGCGGGTTTCCACCTGGCCGGCCGCCTGCAAGCGGGAAATCGCCTCGCGCACCACGGTTCGGCTGACACCATGGGCTTCCATGATCGCCGACTCGGTGGGCAATTTATCGCCACGCTTGAGCAGACCGTCGCGAATCTGCTCGGACAGCACCGTCACCAGCTCCTGCGCCAGGCTGCGGCGCTTGCGGGGAAGGCGTGGGACGTCGATCGGGTTTTCCATGGTGCATCTCTATTTTGACAAGCGGCTGAATACGCATCATAGCGCAACGTGGTTGTACGATCACCGTTGGTGCAGAAACCTAGTCGCTTTCATCGCGAGCAAGCTCGCTCCCACAGGGGAACGGCTACAGCCATAAACCTGCGACACATACCAGCACCCCTTGTGGGAGCGAGCC
>NZ_JBHFJB010000104.1:0-4839 GCF_057334555.1 Pseudomonas sp. AGC41 | reverse complement strand
GTGTCAGACACTTCAACCGCAACTGACACACCGCATTCGCGAGCAGGCTCGCTCCCACATCAGTGTTTAGTGGGTTCAGGCGGTTACGGCCTGCTCCACCAGCTGGCCATTCTCGATGCGAACATGTCGCCCATGGAACCGTTTCAAACTGCTGCGATGGCCGACGCTGATGATGCTCAAGCCTGGCAACTGGTCGAGCAAAGCCTGGTACAGCGTCGCCTCGTCTTCTTCATCCATCGCCGAAGTCGCTTCGTCCATGTACAACCACAGTGGCGCGTATAGCAACGCCCGGGCAAAGGCCAGGCGCTGTTGCTCGCCCGGCGAGAGCATGCGTTGCCAATGGTTGCTTTCGTCCAGCCGCGAAATCAGATGCGGCAGGCGACAGGTTTCCAGCACCTGTGCATAACGTTCGTTGGGGTAGATGTCGCCCGCTTGTGGATAACTCAGCACTTCGCGCAGGCTGCCAATCGGCAGGTAAGGCTTTTGCGGCAGGAACAGGTAACGCGCCGCAGGCAGCAAGATGCTGCCGTGCCCAGCGGGCCACAAGTGCCCCATCGCCCGCAGCAAGGTGGATTTGCCACTGCCGGAACGCCCGCTGAGCATCACCCGCTCGCCCGGCTCGACGTTCAGTTCAGCGTGTGTCAGCAAATGGCGACCGTCGCTCAGGTCCAGCCCGAGGTTGCGGACTTTCAGTTCATTGCCCTGGTTTTGCACATCGATGGCCGGTACCCGGTCTTCGTTGTCGCTCATGGCCTGGCAGAAACTCAGCAGACGGTCACAGGTGGCGCGCCACGCGGCAAGCGAGGCGTAAGCATCGATGAACCAGCTGAAATTCTCCTGCACATTGCCGAACGCCGAGTTGATCTGCATCAGCTCGCCCAACTGGATCTTGCCGGAAAAATACCGCGGCGCAGCGACGATGAATGGAAAGATGATCGCGATCTGCCCATAACCTGAAGTAAAAAACGTCAGGCGCTTGGACACGCGCATGATGTCCCAGAAATTGTGCCACACCAGGCCGAAACGCTCGCTCAGGCGGCGGTTCTCGTTGGGTTCGCCGTTGTACAGCGCAATGCTCTCGGCGTTTTCCCTCACCCGCACCATGGAGAAACGCAGGTCGGCTTCGAAGCGCTGCTGGTTGTTGTTCAGGCCGATCAGGCGTCGACCGATCAGATGCGTCAGCCAACTGCCCACTGCCGCATACAGCAGCGCGCACCAGAACATATAGCCAGGAATCGTGTAGCCGAACACTTCGATACTGCCCGACACGCCCCACAGAATGATCGAGAACGACACCAGGCTGACCACGGTACGCAGCAGCCCCAAGCCCAGGCTCAATGTCGTGGAAGTGAAGCTGTTGAGGTCTTCGGAAATCCGCTGGTCAGGGTTGTCAGTGTAGCCGCCCTGCTCCAGCCGGTAATAATTCTTGTCGTTCAGCCAGCGGGCAAAATGCTGCTCGGTGAGCCAGGCTCGCCAGCGAATCGTGAGCATCTGGGTAAGGTACAGACGATACACGGCGCCGAGAATCGCCACCGTGGCGATGCCGCCGAAATACAGGATCAACTTCCAGAACGCTTCGCTGTTCTTTTCCTGCAGGGCGTTATAGAAATCCTTGTACCAATTGTTCAGCCACACCGAAATCGCCACGCTGAACAGCGACAGCGCAATCACGGCGATCAACAGCGTCCAGGCCTTGCCCTTCTCCTCACTGCGCCAGTATGGCGTGGTCATTTGCCAGACACGGCGGAAAAACTGGCCGCGCACCGCGTCATTGACCGCGGAATATTCAGCGTTCTGATTCATGGTTAAGGCTCGATAAGGGGAAAACTCGGGCCGATCATAAAGCAACGGCCCGATGTGTCGCGAGGGTCGACAGCATTCGTTCAGCGCAGGTTCAGCGACGTACCGGACGCTTCTGCAGTTTGCGCTGCAAGGTCCGCCGATGCATGCCCAGGGCGCGGGCCGTGGCGGAGATGTTGCCTTCGTGCTCGGTCAGCACTCGCTGGATGTGTTCCCACTGCAGGCGGTCCACCGACATCGGGTTTTCCGGCACCAGGGTGTCCAGGTCGGCGTGCTCGGACAACAGCGCGGCCAGCACGTCGTCGGCGTCGGCCGGTTTGCACAGGTAATTGCAGGCGCCGCGCTTGATCGCTTCGACCGCCGTGGCGATGCTCGAATAACCGGTGAGGATCACCACGCGCATTTCCGGGTCCAGCTCCAGCAGCTTGGGCAGCAACACCAGCCCAGAGTCGCCGTCCATCTTCAGGTCGAGGGCGGCGTAGTCCGGCAGGTCGGCCTGGGCGATGGTCAGGCCCTCTTCGGCGGAGCCGGCGGTGCTAACGCGAAAACCGCGTCGGGACATGGCCCGGGCCATGACGCGGGTGAAGGTGGCGTCGTCGTCCACCAGTAACAGGTGCGGCAGTTCTTCGCCGTCGACTTGGATCTCGTCACTCATATTCGTCTCCTCGGTCGGCATGGGGCAGGCGCAGCTCGGTGAGCGTGCCGCCCTCCTCATGGGGGTAGAGTTTCACCGAGCCGCCGGCGCGTGTCACGCTGGCCTTGCTCAAAAACAGGCCGAGGCCGAAACCCTTGCCCTTGGTGGTGTAAAACGGTTTGCCGATCTGCTCGGCAATCGCCAGCGGCACACCGGCGCCGTGGTCGCGAATGCAGATCGTCAATTCATAGGCGTTCCAGTCCAGCACCACTTCCAAGCCTTCGGGACAGGCGTCGGCGGCGTTGTTCAGCAGGTTCAGCAAGGCCTGGGTCAGGTCCGGCGGCGGCGCCATGCGCGGCACCGTGCCCTGGCCCAGGCACTGGAAGCGATAACTGGCTTCGGGGCGCATCAGGTGCCAGCGATTCAAGGCCTCGTCGAGCCAATCGGTGACGTCCTGCATTTCGATGGCCAGCCGGCGGTTCGCCTCGGCGGCACGCACCAGGTATTGCAGGGTTTCCTTGCACAGCTGGACCTGGTCCTGCAGCACGCCGAGGTCTTCCTGCAATGCCGGATCATGATGGTCTTGGCGCATTTCCTTGAGCAGCACGCTCATGGTCGCCAGCGGCGTGCCCAATTCATGGGCGGCGCCGGCGGCCTGGGTCGCCACGGCCAGCAGTTGCTCGTCGCGCAGGCCCTCTTCGCGGCGAATCGCCCGCAGCTCTTCCTGGCGACGCAGCTCTTCGGCCATGCGCGCGGCAAAAAACGTGATGACCGCCGCGGCCAGGGCAAAGCTCAGCCACATGCCGTAGATCTGCAGGTTCTCCCGGGCGATAGGGAAGGTTTCCAGCGGATAGAACCGCGCCAGCAGCAGCGTATACAACGCCAGGGCGATGCCGGACAGGATCAGCGAAAAACGCCACGGCAGCGTCACCGCCGCAATCGTCAACGGCACCAGGTAATACGACACGAAGGGGTTGGTCGAGCCGCCGGAGAAATACAGCAGCGCACTGTGGATAAACAGGTCGCAGGCCAGTTGCACAGCGTATTCAAGCTCGGTCACCGGCCAGGACGTGCGCAGGCGAATCGCCGTCAATGCGCAGAGTACGCTGGAGCACACCAGGGTAATCGCCAATTGCAGCCAGGGCAGCGGCAGCAGGTCGAACCAATAGGCAAGCCCCACGGAGCCGGCCTGGGCCGCGAGGACTAGAATGCGGATGAATGTCAGACGCCAGAGGTTCTGGCGCGAAGCGGAAGTCATTTGCAAAGGGGCGAGCATGAGCTCTCCTGATGAGCGCTCCAGGCGGATCGCACGGAGTATAACCAAGGCGCGGCAGGCAGAGGCAGATATGCGGCAAAGCGCCACAGCCCTGAAGGCTATATATCCCCTGCGCCACAAAAGCCACTCACCCGCAATCTGTATAGAAGTTGTAACTGTGCGAACCCGCTCATAAAAGCTAGAGTCTTATCGTTCACGCAGGCTCGGAACCTACCCCTGCGCATCATCCCTAGGAGCTTTCATGCACACGTTCAGTCGCCCCGCCGCCCTGCTCGCCCTCAGCCTCGGCACCGTCGCCAGCCTGCCGGCCCTGGCCGCCGATGAGCTGCACTACAACCAGATTTCCCTGCACGCCGAAGCCAGCCAGGAAGTGGCCCGCGACCTGATGATCGTCACCCTCTACACCGAGGAACAGAACACCGACCCGGCCAAACTCGCCGCCGCCGTCAGCACCACGCTGAACAAAGCCATCGGCCAGGCCAAGCAAGTCAAGGACATCAACCTGCGCCAGGGCAGCCGCAACAGCTACCCGGTCTATGACAACAAGGGCGGGAAAATCACCGGCTGGCGCGAACGCGCCGAGCTGCGCCTGGAAAGCGCCGACTTCGCCGCCCTGTCCAAACTCACCGGCGAACTGCTGGGCGACATGAAAATGGCCGGCATGGACTTCGCCATCGCCACCGCCACCCGCCAGACCAGCGAAGACGCCCTGCTCAAGGACGCCGTCAACGCCTTCAAGGCCCGCGCCCAACTCGCCACCGAAGCCCTGGGCGGCAAGGGCTACAAGATCGTCAACCTGAACTTCAACACCAACGGCTACCCACAACCGTACATGCGCCCGCAAATGATGATGAAAGCGGCGTCGATGGATGCCGAGTCGGTGACGCCTGAGGTGGAAGCGGGCACCAGCAAAGTGACGATGACCGCGGATGGGGTGGTTGAGGTGTTGATGCAATAACGTTGGCGGTTGGTTCAGCCAGCTCGCTTACTGGCTGAACCACAAAACCTGTGGCGAGGGAGCTTGCTCCCGCTGGGTCGGTCCGACGCTTCGGGCGCAGCAGCCCCCAAACCAGACACCTCGGTGTATCAGATGGATGGAGTCGCTGCTGTTGGGGCCGCTTCGCAGTCC
>NZ_JBHFJB010000103.1:0-5043 GCF_057334555.1 Pseudomonas sp. AGC41 | reverse complement strand
CCCCCCCCCCCCGCCACAGTGTTCTGCGCGCAGCAAGCATCTGTCAGTAGTAGGCGTTTTCTTTCTGCGTGTGGTCGGTCACGTCGCGTACGCCCTTGAGTTCCGGGATGCGTTCGAGCAAGGTGCGCTCGATGCCTTCCTTCAAGGTCACGTCGGCCTGGCCGCAGCCCTGGCAACCGCCGCCGAACTGAAGCACGGCGATGCCGTCTTCGACCACGTCGATCAGCGACACCTGGCCGCCGTGGCTGGCCAGCCCCGGGTTGATCTCGGTTTGCAGGTAATAGTTGATGCGCTCGTTGACCGGGCTGTCGGCGTTGACCATCGGTACCTTGGCGTTCGGCGCCTTGATGGTCAGCTGGCCGCCCATGCGGTCGGTGGCGTAGTCGACCACCGCATCGTCCAGGAACGCTTCGCTGAACGAGTCGATGTAGGCGGTGAAGCTCTTGAGCCCCAGCGCAGTGTCTTCGGGTTTTTCTTCTCCCGGCTTGCAGTAGGCAATGCACGTCTCTGCGTACTGGGTGCCGGGCTGGGTGATGAAGATGCGGATCCCGATACCCGGGGTGTTCTGCTTGGACAGCAGGTCGGCCAGGTAATCGTGGGCGGCATCGGTAATGGTAATGGCGGTCATGGAAACTCCTCGCAGGCTTGCCGGCAGTTTACGCCAATCATCGCGCCGGACAAAGTCCCAGTATTTTTGTCAGGAAAGCAGCCGACCGCGCAAGGGCGCGAAGCAGCAACTGCCGGGCGAGGTCGCGCTTGATCCGCGCCATCTTCGCTGCGCTCAAGCCGCAGGTGATGTGGGTCTGTTCACGACCCCCCCTGCACCGGCCAGAGCCGGTAATGGATCGGGCCGGCACCGCTCGCAAACGTGAGCGAAATTCATGCAAAAGCCCCGCGTGATCAAATCCTGCACAGGTTTGCTATCATTCCGGCCTTCGTAATGGTCTTTTTTCCAGGTAGTCCTATGTCTGATCGCAGCGCTCGCCTTTATCTTCTCCAGCAAGCCCTCAAGGAACGCATCCTGATCCTCGACGGCGGCATGGGCACGATGATCCAGAGCTACAAGCTGGAAGAGCAGGACTACCGCGGCAAGCGTTTTGCCGATTGGCCGAGCGACGTCAAGGGCAACAACGATTTGCTGGTGCTCAGCCGCCCGGACGTGATCGGCGCCATTGAAAAAGCCTACCTGGATGCTGGCGCCGACATCCTTGAAACCAATACCTTCAACGCCACCCAGGTGTCCCAGGCCGACTACGGCATGCAGGGCCTGGCCTACGAGCTGAACCTGGAAGGCGCGCGCCTGGCCCGCAAGGTGGCCGACGCCAAGACCCTCGAAACCCCGGACAAGCCGCGCTTCGTCGCTGGCGTGCTCGGCCCGACCAGCCGCACCTGCTCGCTGTCCCCGGACGTGAACAACCCCGGCTACCGCAACGTGACCTTCGACGAGTTGGTGGAGAATTACACCGAAGCCACCAAGGGCCTGATCGAAGGCGGCGCCGACCTCATCCTGATCGAGACCATTTTCGACACGCTCAATGCCAAGGCCGCGATCTTCGCCGTGCAAGGCGTCTATGAAGAGCTGGGCATCGAGCTGCCGATCATGATTTCCGGTACCATCACCGACGCCTCCGGCCGCACCCTCTCCGGCCAGACCACCGAAGCCTTCTGGAACTCGGTGGCCCACGCCAAGCCGATCTCCGTCGGCCTGAACTGTGCCCTCGGCGCCAGCGAACTGCGCCCGTACCTGGAAGAACTGTCGAACAAGGCCAGCACCCATGTGTCGGCGCACCCCAACGCCGGCCTGCCCAACGAATTCGGTGAATACGACGAGCTGCCGGTGGACACCGCCAAGGTCATCGAAGAATTCGCCCAGAGCGGCTTCCTCAATATCGTCGGCGGTTGCTGCGGCACCACCCCGGCGCACATCGAAGCCATCGCCAAGGCTGTGGCCGGCTATGCGCCGCGGCCGATTCCGGAGATTCCCCGGGCCTGCCGCCTGTCGGGCCTGGAACCGTTCACCATCGATCGCAGCTCGTTGTTCGTCAACGTCGGCGAGCGGACCAACATCACCGGCTCCGCCAAATTCGCCCGGCTGATCCGCGAAGACAACTACACCGAAGCCCTGGAAGTGGCGCTGCAACAAGTCGAGGCCGGCGCCCAGGTGATCGACATCAACATGGACGAGGGCATGCTCGATTCGAAGAAGGCCATGGTGACCTTCCTCAATCTGATTGCCGGTGAACCGGACATCTCCCGCGTGCCGATCATGATCGACTCCTCCAAGTGGGAAGTCATCGAAGCGGGTCTCAAGTGCATCCAGGGCAAGGGCATCGTCAACTCCATCAGCATGAAGGAAGGCGTCGAGCAGTTCATCCACCACGCCAAGCTGTGCAAGCGCTACGGCGCCGCCGTGGTGGTGATGGCGTTCGACGAAGCCGGCCAGGCCGATACCGAGGCGCGCAAGAAGGAAATCTGCAAGCGCTCCTACGATATCCTGGTCAACGAGGTTGGCTTCCCGCCGGAAGACATCATCTTCGACCCGAACATCTTCGCCGTCGCCACCGGTATCGAAGAGCACAACAACTATGCCGTGGACTTCATCAACGCCTGCGCCTACATCCGCGACGAACTGCCCTACGCGCTGACGTCCGGTGGCGTGTCCAACGTGTCGTTCTCGTTCCGTGGCAACAACCCGGTGCGCGAGGCGATCCACTCGGTGTTCCTGCTGCACGCGATCCGCGCAGGCCTGACCATGGGCATCGTCAACGCCGGCCAGCTGGAGATCTACGACCAGATCCCGGTGGAACTGCGCGATGCCGTGGAAGACGTGATCCTCAACCGCACCCCCGAAGGCACCGACGCCCTCCTCGCCATCGCCGACAAGTACAAGGGCGACGGCAGCGTCAAGGAAGCGGAAACCGAGGAATGGCGCGGCTGGGAAGTGAACAAGCGCCTGGAGCACGCGCTGGTCAAGGGCATTACCACCCACATCGTCGAGGACACCGAGGAATCGCGGTTGTCATTCGCCCGGCCGATCGAGGTCATCGAAGGCCCGCTGATGGCCGGCATGAACATCGTCGGCGACCTGTTTGGCGCCGGCAAGATGTTCCTGCCCCAGGTGGTCAAGTCTGCCCGCGTGATGAAGCAGGCCGTGGCGCATCTGATCCCGTTCATCGAAGCGGAAAAAGGCGACAAGCCAGAGGCCAAGGGCAAGATCCTGATGGCGACGGTCAAGGGCGACGTCCACGACATCGGTAAGAACATTGTCGGCGTCGTGTTGGGGTGCAACGGCTATGACATCGTCGATCTGGGTGTGATGGTTCCGGCGGAAAAGATCCTCCAGGTGGCCAAGGACGAGAAGTGCGACATCATCGGCCTGTCCGGCCTGATCACGCCGTCCCTGGACGAAATGGTGCATGTTGCGCGGGAGATGCAGCGCCAGGATTTCCACCTGCCGCTGATGATCGGCGGCGCCACGACCTCCAAGGCCCACACGGCGGTGAAGATCGAGCCCAAGTACAGCAATGACGCAGTGATCTATGTCACCGACGCCTCCCGCGCCGTGGGCGTGGCAACGCAGTTGCTGTCCAAGGAGCTCAAGCCGGCGTTCGTCGAGAAGACCCGCCTGGACTACATCGACGTGCGCGAGCGCACCTCCAACCGCAGCGCCCGCACCGAGCGCCTGAGTTATCCGGCGGCCGTGGCGAAGAAGCCGCAGTTCGACTGGAGCAGCTACCAGCCGGTCAAGCCGACTTTCACCGGCGCACGGGTGCTGGACGATATCGACCTGAACGTCCTGGCCGAGTACATCGACTGGACGCCGTTTTTCATTTCCTGGGACCTGGCCGGCAAATACCCACGCATCCTCACCGACGAAGTCGTCGGCGAAGCGGCCACCGCACTGTACGCCGATGCCCGGGCGATGCTGCGCAAGCTGATCGACGAGAAGCTCATCAGCGCGCGCGCGGTGTTCGGCTTCTGGCCGGCGAACCAAGTGCATGACGACGACCTGGAAGTCTACGACGATCAAGGCAAGCCACTGGCGCGCCTGCATCACCTGCGCCAGCAGATCATCAAGACCGACGGCAAGCCGAACTTCTCCCTGGCCGACTTCGTCGCACCCAAGGACAGCGGCGTGACCGACTACGTCGGTGGCTTCATCACCACCGCCGGCATCGGTGCCGAAGAAGTCGCCAAGGCCTACCAGAACGCCGGCGACGACTACAACTCGATCATGGTCAAGGCCCTGGCCGACCGCCTGGCCGAAGCCTGCGCCGAATGGCTGCACCAGCAGGTGCGCAAGGAGTATTGGGGCTATGCCAAGGATGAGCGCCTGGACAACGAGGCGCTGATCAAGGAGCAATACACCGGCATCCGCCCTGCCCCGGGTTACCCGGCCTGCCCGGATCACACCGAGAAAGCCACCCTGTTCCGCCTGCTCGACCCCGAGGCCAGCGAACTGAAAGCCGGGCGCAGCGGCGTGTTCCTCACCGAACACTACGCGATGTTCCCGGCGGCGGCGGTCAGCGGCTGGTACTTCGCCCATCCCCAGGCGCAGTATTTCGCCGTGGGCAAGATCGACAAGGACCAGGTGCAGAGCTACACCGCGCGCAAGGGCCAGGACCTGAGCGTGACCGAACGCTGGCTGGCGCCGAACCTGGGCTACGACAACTGATCAGGCGCCTCTGAAAAGATCGCAGCCGAGGCGCGCTGCGATCTTTTCCCTGGGGTTGTCTATGCTTGTCCTGAACCCATGGCAGACGAGGGATTTATGGACGATCCAGTCGACGACAAGCCGCCGACCCTGTTGCAGATGATGCACAGCGTGCTGGCCGCCGCTTTCGGCGTGCAGAGCGGCAAGAACCGCGCCCGGGATTTCACCCACGGCAAGCCGAGTCACTTCGTGATACTGGGCATCGCGTTCACGGTGATTTTCGCCTTGACGCTGTTTGGCATCGTCAAGCTGGTGGTGCATCTGGCGGGGTTGTAGAGATATCTAATGGCACCCCGACACCCTGTGGGGGGGGGGGGGGGGGGGGGGGG
>NZ_JBHFJB010000102.1:15775-20794 GCF_057334555.1 Pseudomonas sp. AGC41 | reverse complement strand
CATCTTCAGTGGCTGACACTCCGCCTTCGCGAGCAGGCTCGCTCCCACATTGGATTTTTGACAGGCGCAGATTTCACAGCCCACAGGGGGGCCCGGACCTACCAAAACCAGGTCAAACCCAATCCCTACAACCAGGGATTCTCCGCCAGGTGCCGACGCTCGAACCGGCGAATCTGCTCGGCACGCTGGAGCGTTGCGCCAATGGCGTCCAACCCCAGCAGCAACGACTCCTTGCGCAGTCCGTCAATCTCGAACGCCATAACGCTGCCGTCCGCCAGCTCAATGCGCTGCTCGGCAAGGTTGACGCTGATAGCGGCCGTTTCCGCGTGGCCAACGAGCTCGGCAATTTTTTTCCACTGGAGCTCGGCAAGCTCAATCAGCAGCACCCCGTTTCGCTGGCAATTGTCGTAGAAGATCCCGGCGAAACTCGTACCGATCAACGCCCTGATCCCTACCTGCTTCAAGCCCCAGACCGCATGCTCACGGCTTGAGCCACAGCCGAAATTTTCGCCCACCACCAGGAACGTCGCATCGCGCCAGCCAGGTTGGTTGAGCACGAAATCCGGATTGGCGACGCCAGGCTCGCGCCATCTCAGGTCGAAGAACAGCCCACGGTCCAGCCCCTTGCGGTCAATGCCCTTGAGGAACTGCTTGGGCATGATGACGTCGGTGTCGATGTTGGCGGCCAGCAGCGGGGCGGCGATGCCGGTTACGGTGTCAAAGGGTTGCATCTTCAGGCCTCCAGCAGCAGTGAGCGGACGTCAGTCAGGTGACCGGTTATCGCGGCGGCGGCGACCATCGCCGGACTCATCAGGTGAGTGCGCGCGCCTGCGCCCTGGCGTCCTTCGAAATTGCGATTGGTGCTGGATGCGCAGCGATCGCCTGGTGCAAGCACGTCGTCGTTCATCGCCAGGCACATCGAGCAGCCGGACTGGCGCCATTCGAACCCGGCGTCGCGGAAAATCTCGGCCAATCCTTCCTCTTCGGCCTGGTCGCGCACCGCAGTAGAGCCGGGCACGATCATCGCCCGTACATGGGCCGCGACCCGCTTGCCGCGGACCACCCGTGCCGCGTCGCGCAGGTCTTCGATGCGCGCATTGGTGCAGGAGCCGATGAAGGCATGGCTGATCTCCACTTCGCCAAGGGGCATGCCTGGCGTCAGCCCCATGTAGTCCAGCGCCCGTTGCAGACCCTGGCGCAGGATCGGGTCGGGCTGTGCCGCCGGATCCGGTACCTGGCCGCCAATCGGCGCTGCCTGGTCGGGGCTGGTGCCCCAGGTCACCATCGGCTCCAGCGCAGCGACATCGAGGCTCACTTCCCGATCGAATACCGCGCCCTCATCGCTGCGCAAGTCTCGCCACTTGGCCACGGCCTGTTCCCACAGTTCTCCCCGAGGCGCACGGGGTTTGCCTTGCAGGTAGGCGAAGACTTTGTCATCCGGCGCCATGAACGCGCCCCTCGCACCCGCTTCCACGGCCATGTTGCAGATGGTCATCCGCGCTTCGACGCTCAGTGCGCTGATGACCGGGCCGGTGAATTCTATTGCGTAACCCGTAGCGCCCGAGGCGCCGATTTTTTCGATCAGCGCCATGATGACGTCCTTGGCGGTGACGCCCGCGCCGAGGGCGCCATCGACCGTGACGCGCAGGGTTTTCAGGCGCTTGTAGACCAGCGTCTGGGTGGCCAGCAAATGTTCGATTTCAGAAGTGCCGATGCCGAAACCGAACGCCCCGAGCGCACCGTAGGTGGTGGTATGGCTGTCGCCAGCGGCGATGACCATGCCCGGCAGGATGAAGCCTTGCTCGGGAGCGACGACGTGCTCGATGCCCTGGCGCTTGTCCAGCACATCGAACAGTTCGATGCCGAAGTCTCGGCAGTTTTCGGCAAAGTAGGACACCTGCCGGGCGCCGCCAGCATCCGGCATGGCCGCGATGCGTTGAGGCGTGGTCGGGTTGACGTGGTCAACCACCGCGAGGGTCGCGCTGGGGCGCCAGACGCTGCGGCGGGCTTCGCGCAGGCCGCTGAACGCTTGCGGGCTGGTGTATTCGTTGGCGACCTGACGGTCGATGTACAACAGCACGTGGCCCTGATCATCCAGCGGGCAAACGGTATGGCTGTCGATGTGTTTCTGGTAGAGCGTTCTCGGGCTGTTCATTTTCGCGCGCTTCTTGTCCTGGCGGGCCTTGCTGTGAACAGCATATTCCCCGCCCTGAAAGCATCAAGCGCGCAAAAGTGAAGGCGTTGCACACGCGTCGTGATCAATCACCCAAGGGGCGGCTATCAACGTCGTCCAGCCCGGGTGCTGACGTCTACCCATACGGCCAGGACCAGAATGCTGCCTTTGACAATCATCTGCCAATAGCTGTCGACGTCGAGCATCGACATGCCGTTGTCCAGGCTGGTGATGACCAGAGCGCCGAGCAGCGCACCGTAGACCGTGCCGGAGCCGCCGCGCATGGAGGTGCCGCCGATGAAACAGGCAGCGATGGCGTCGAGCTCGCCCATGTTGCCGGCCGAGGGCGAGCCGGCGGCCAGACGCGCGGTGTTGACCATGCCGGCGAGGGCGCACATTACGCCCATGATGCCGAAGATCCAGAGTTTCACCGCTTGCACGTTGATGCCGGACAGGCGGGTGGCTTCCATGTTGCTGCCCACGGAATAGACGCGCCGGCCGAACACGGTCTGGCTGGTCACGTAGCTGAACACCCCCAGCAGGACCAACAGCAGCAGCACCGGAACCGGAATCCCGTCATAGCTGTTCAGCGTGTAGACGAAGCCGGCGAGCACTGCGCCGATCAACACTACCCGCACCACATCACGCACCAATGAATGGGCTGCCAGGCCGTGCAAGGCGCGATTGCGGCGTTGTTTCCAGGTCAGGAACAACGTCAGGGCGAACAGCACCACGCCAAGGCCCGTGCCGACCGCATGAGGCAGATAGCCCTGGCCGACATAAACCAGCTCCGGCGATACCGGGGCGATGGTGGTGCCGCCGGTGATGCCCAGCAGAATTCCGCGGAACGCCAGCATGCCGCCCAAGCCGACGATGAACGAGGGGATGCGCAGGTAGGCGGTCATGTAGCCGTTGGCGAGGCCGATGACCAGCCCGCACAGGGCGACCAGGCTCAGGTTCGCCAGTAGCGGAATGTGATAGACCACGTCGAGAATCGCCGCGAGCCCGCCGAGCAAGCCCAGCAGCGAGCCGACCGACAGGTCGATCTCACCGCTGATGATCACCAGCACCATGCCGCAGGCCAGGATCCCGGTGATGGACATCTGCCGCAGCAGGTTGGAGAGGTTGCGCGGAGTCAGGAATCCGCCCTCGGTCTGCCAGCTGAAGAACAGCCAGATGACTGCCACGGCAATCACCAGGGCGAGCATTTTGTAGCGGGTGAACACTTGTTTGACCTGATTCATCTACGCGGATTTCCGATCATTGTTGTCAGGGGCTTCGGCATGGCTGAGCGCGGCGGCAAGCACCTGCTCCTGGGTCAGTTCACGGTTGATGAAATCGCCGCGCAACTGGCCGTCGCCAATCACCAGCACGCGGTCGGACACCCCGAGCACTTCGGCCAGTTCCGAGGACACCATGATGATCGACACGCCTTCGGCCGCCAGCGCGCCCATCAGCTTGTAGATCTCGTACTTGGCACCCACGTCCACGCCTCGGGTGGGCTCGTCGAGAATCAACACCCGTGGCTTGGTCAGGAGCATCTTCGCCAACACGGCTTTCTGCTGGTTGCCGCCGGACAGGCTGGTGATCGGCAGGAACGGGCTCGCGGTCTTCAGGTGCATGCGCGAGATCTCCCGGTCGATGCTGCCCAGTTCGGCCTCGGCATCGATCCGGGTCATCTTCGAGAAGTTCTCCAGCACCGCCAGGGTAATGTTCTGGCCTACGCCCAGGTCCGGGATGATGCCTTGGCGCTTGCGGTCTTCGGGAACCATGCACAGGCCGGCGCGGATCGACTTGAGCGGCGTGCTGCTGTCGATCCGCTGGCCGTCCAGCCAGACTTCGCCTTCATGGCGTCCGGGGTAGGCGCCGAACAGCGCCGACACCAGTTCCGTGCGACCGGCGCCCACCAGCCCGGCGATGCCGAGAATCTCGCCGCGCTTGAGGGCAAAGGAAATATCGTCGACCCGTTTGCGCCTGGGGTTGTCGACGTCGTAGCAGGTGATGTGCCGCGCCTCGAAAATCACCTCGCCGATCTCGTGGGGTTCGGTGGGGTAGAGATTGCTCATTTCGCGCCCGACCATTTGCGTGATGATCTTCGGGATATCCATGTCGGCCATGGCGGTGGTCGCGATGTGTTTGCCATCGCGGATGACCGAAATGGTGTCACACACCGCCGCCACTTCATCGAGTTTGTGGGAGATATACACGCAGGCCACGCCCTTGGCCTTGAGGTCGCGGATGATGTCCAGCAGCACCTCGATTTCCGAACGGGTCAGGGCCGAGGAGGGCTCATCGAGGATCAGCAGGCGCGCCTGTTTGTTCAGCGCCTTGGCGATCTCGACCAGTTGCTGGTAGCCACCGCCGTACTGCGAGACCGGCAGCGAGACGTTCATGTCCGGCACTTTGAGCTCACGCATCAGGGCTTCGGCGCGGTGGATCATCGCCGGGTAATTCATGCGCCCACCGGGCAATGTCAGCTCGTGGCCCATGAAGATGTTTTCGGCCACCGACAGATCGGGGACCAACGTCAGTTCCTGATGGATGATGACGATCCCGGCGGCCTCGGTTTCGCTGATCGATTGGGCTTTCAGCGGCTGGCCGTCCCAGAGGATTTCGCCCTCCCAGGTGCCATAGGGGTAGACCGCCGAGAGGACTTTCATCAAGGTGGATTTGCCCGCGCCGTTTTCACCGCACAGGCCGACGCACTCTCCCGGTCGGACCTTGATGTCGATGCCGTTGAGGGCTTTGACACCGCCAAAGGTCTTGACGATGCCGTTCATTTGCAACAGGTATTCGGACATGGCGAGGGCTCGTAAAAAGGGCTCACACAACATAAAACCTGTGGC
>NZ_JBHFJB010000102.1:14778-15729 GCF_057334555.1 Pseudomonas sp. AGC41 | reverse complement strand
CCCCGCTCCCACAAGGATTTTTGTTAACCAAAGAGCTGCGCTTTGGTCACTGCCCGGCGATCTGCGCCTTGGTGTAGAACCCGTCCTTTTCCAGCAGGTCGATGTTGTCCTTGGTCAGCGCGGTGGGCGTGAGCAGGATGGTGTCGACCTTCTTGTTGCCATTGTCGTACTGCGAGCTGTAGGTGGGTTTCTCGTTGCGCGCCAGTTGCACCGAGAGCTTGGCGGCTTCGGAGGCGATCAGTTTCAGTGGCTTGTAGACCGTCATGGTCTGTGTGCCGTCGATCACGCGCTTGACCGCCGCCAGGTCGGCGTCCTGGCCCGAGATCGGTACCTTGCCGGCGAGCTTCTGCGCGGCCAGGGCCTGGATGGCGCCGCCGGCGGTGGCGTCGTTGGAGGCGACAATGCCATCGATCTTGTTGTTGTTCCGGGTCAGGGCGTTTTCAACGATGCTCAGGGCTTCGGTGGGGTTCCATTCCTTCACCCATTGCTGGCCGACAATCTTGATGTCGCCCTTGTCGATGGCTGGTTGCAACACCTTCATCTGCCCCTCGCGCAGGATCTTGGCGTTGTTGTCCGTAGGGGCGCCGCCCAGCAGGAAGTAATTACCTTTGGGCGCTGCCTTCAGGACACCGCCGGCCTGCATCTCGCCGACTTTTTCGTTATCGAAGGAAATGTAGGCGTCGATGTCGGCGTTGAGGATCAGCCGGTCATAGGACACCACCTTGATCCCGGCCTTCTTGGCTTCGGCGACGGCGTTGGTCAGCACGGTAGCGTTGAACGGCACGATGACGATCACATCGACGCCCCGGGAAATGAGGTTTTCGATCTGGGAAATCTGCTTCTGCTCGTTGGCATCCGCCGATTGCACGTAGACCTTGGCGTCGAGTTTTTCCGCCGCCGCGACAAAGTAGTCACGGTCGCGCGACCAGCGCTCCAGGCGCAGGTCGTCAA
>NZ_JBHFJB010000102.1:5347-14755 GCF_057334555.1 Pseudomonas sp. AGC41 | reverse complement strand
ATTTTCGGGTTCGTCGCGTCGGCCATGGCCGGAAGCGACAGCAGGGCGAGGGCGCCGGCGAGCAGGGTACGTTTGAAGGTTTTCATGGTGGTGCGTCCTTTTATTGTTTTTTGAAAGACACTGCCTGACGATGAACATGATGCCGGTAGAACTGTAGAGACTTGTTCGGCGTTCCGGGCGCAGATTTGTCGCGCGAATGTAACAACCTCCCTGCGCCCATGAAGGTTGCCTGCGGTCAGGGGTAGATGAACCGGTTGACGACGTTTTCGAGCATCTCCTGCCGACCGCTGACGGCCTGCGGATCCAGCTCGTTGGTGAACGCATGCTCGGCCAGCGATTCGAGGCTGAAGTCGCCCGCCAGAACGGCCTTGCCGAACGGCTGCTGCCAGCCGGCGTAGCGCTGGTCCTTGAATTTCTGCAGTTGGTCGTTCTGCACCATGGCCGCTGCGCGTTCCAGGGACAGGGCGAGCACGTCCATGGCGGCGACATGACCGTGGAACAGATCGACGTCGTCGACGCTCTGGCGGCGGACCTTGGAGTCGAAGTTGAATCCGCCGTTGCCGAAGCCTCCGGCCTTGAGGATTTCATAGGTGGCGAGGGTCATTTCCTCGACGCTGTTGGGAAACTGGTCGGTGTCCCAGCCGTTCTGCGGATCGCCACGGTTGGCATCGATGCTGCCGAAGATTCCCAGGGAGACCGCCGTGGCGATTTCATGATGGAAACTGTGCCCGGCCAGGGTCGCGTGGTTGGCCTCGATGTTGACCTTGATCTCATTCTCCAGGCCGAACTGTTGCAAGAAGCCGAACACGGTGGCGCTGTCATAATCGTATTGGTGCTTGGTCGGCTCCTGGGGCTTGGGCTCGATCAGCAGGTCGCCCTTGAAGCCGATCTTGTGCTTGTGCTCGACCACCATGCGCATGAAGCGGCCCAACTGTTCGCGTTCGCGCGCAAGGTCGGTATTGAGCAGGGTTTCATAGCCTTCACGGCCGCCCCACAATACGTAGTTGGAGCCTTTCAAACGCTGAGTGGCGTTCATGGCGCTGAACACTTGGGCAGCGGCGCAGGCGAAGACCTGTGGGTCCGGGTTGCTGGCGGCACCGGCGGCAAAACGCGGGTTGCTGAAGCAATTGGCGGTGCCCCACAGCAGCTTGATTCCGCTTTGTTCCTGATGGCGCTCCAAGTGATCGACCATCTGCGCGAAGTTGTTGCGGTATTCCTTCAGCGATTGTCCTTCCGGCGCGACGTCGGTGTCGTGAAAGCAGTAGTAGTCGATGCCCAGCTTGGAGAAAAACTCGAACGCCGCCTCGGCCTTGCCGATCGCCAGTTCCAGCGGATCCCCGGCATGCTGCCACGGGCGCTTGAAGGTCCCGGCGCCGAACACATCGGACCCTGGCCAGACAAACGTATGCCAATAGCAGACGGCCATGCGCAGGTGCTCGCGCATCGGTTTGCCGAGCACCAGCTTGTTGGCGTCGTAATGGCGGAAGGCGAGCGGCGACTCGCTGCCAGGGCCTTCATAACGAATCGGCTCGACATCGGGGAAGTACGACATGGACGGTTTCCTTTTTATTCTTGGCGGTGTCCCGATACTACCGCCGGCCCGCAGGCTGCTGATTATGAAAATCACCAATCGGCAGTTCGATTTTGAGTATTGAGATTCGCCGTTCGCGCGCCTAGTCTGTGTCCATCGGCCCAGGGTAAAAACAATGAAAATCGTCCCGCCCGTTCACCGCATCGCCCTGCTGTTCAACGGCAGCAAGATCTACGACCGCGGCATCATCAGCGGCATCGGCAACTACCTGAGCAGCACGCGCGCGTCCTGGGACCTGTTTCTCGAGGAGGATTTTCACTGCCGGTTGAAAGGGATCGAGCGCTGGCAGGGCGATGGAATCATCGCCGACTTCGATGACCCGCTGATCGGCGAGGCGCTGGCCGGGATCAAGCTGCCGGTGGTGGCGGTGGGGGGCTCGTATCAGGACGAGCGCGCCTATCCGAAGGGCATTCCGTATGTCGCTACGGATAATCACGCGCTGATCAAGTTGGCCTACGCGCATCTGATCGAAGCCGGGTTGACGCAATTCGCCTGTTTCAGCCTGCCCGAAGCCCAGGCCAATCGCTGGGCCCAGGAACGGGAAAAGGCCTTTCGCCAGTTGATGCAGCGCGATGGCCTGCCGGTGCAGGTGTACCGGGGCATGGGCACCAGCGCGCCGCTTTGGGACAGCGCGGTCGAGCAGCAGATCGCCTGGCTGCAGAGCCTGCCCAAACCCATCGGCATCATCGCCGTCAGCGACGCGCGGGCCCGGCAGTTGCTGCAAGCTTGCCTGACAGCCGGGATCGCCGTGCCGGAGCAAGTCGCGTTGATCGGCATCGATAACGACCCGCTGACCCGCAGCCTGACCCGGGTGCCGCTCAGTTCGGTGGTGCAGGGCACCGAAACCATGGGCCGGACCGCCGCGCGCCTGCTTCACCAGATGCTGCACGGCATGCCTTCCACCGGCACCCAGGTGTTGATCCCGCCCGAGGCGATCAACGTGCAGGCGTCGAGCCTGCATCAGCCGCTGGGCAATCCTTATGTCATGCAGGCTTTGTTGTTCATTCGCCAATACGCCTGCCAGGGCATCAAGACCGCGCAGGTGGCGGCGTATGTCGGTGTGTCGCGTTCATCCCTGGAGTCGCATTTTCGCAAGGAGCGTGGTTGCAGCGTGCACGACGAGATCCTGCGCTTCAAGCTGGCGGCGGCGGCCAGCGGGTTGGAGAACACCGAGCTGGCGATTGCCGATATCGCCCGCGATTGCGGTTTCAAGTCGGCGCAGTACCTGCATACGGTGTTTCGTCGCGAATTCGGCTGTACGCCTCGGGGATTTCGCCAATCAGTCGGATAGCCAGCTACTCATCACCCGCCGATCCAGTTCCTCCCAGTCCGCCATGCCCAACACCCGGGTAGTGTTCAACCCCCGCAGATAACCGCGCAGTTGATTGGCCGTGTCGCGCTTGAGCAGCGGGTCGATTTCGGCATTGCTCAACAGCACGCTTTCGTACTGGACCAGGTACTCAGCGACCCGCTCACGGAAGTCAGGCAGTACCGCGTCACGAATCAAGTCAAACGTTCTCATCCCGTTCCTCATCCTTATCCGGCCTGCAACTATTGCTACGAGTAATAGTGACCATTACCAAATGCAAGTTCTGCTTTGCGGGCAATCATCGGAAAATCAGCGCCATCGAGACGCAGCCCAACGTTTTTATTTTCAGGACCGATCCATGCGCCCTTTATTTCTACTGTCCCTGGCGTTTTCCCGTTGTTACTGGTGGGATGTGCCTCGGCACCGAACGATCCGACCCTGACCTTGCAGACCAGCAAGACCCCGGCCGAATACGCTGAATGCGTCGTGCCGAAGTTGCAAGGCAGCGCTTTGAGCCCGATGGTCTCGCAGAGCCAGCGCAGCTACCGCATCGTCGTGCCCAGCAGGATCTCCGCGGACAACGTGCTGGAAGCCTACAAGGCCGGCAGTGGCGGCAAGGTGTTTGTCTACGAGCGCCATCTGCTAGCGTCCAACCTCCTGCCTTCGAGTTTCGAGCGCGCCGCACAGGAATGCATCTGACCGGCCCGTAAACGCTTTTCTCCGTGCTCCTTTGGTTGGCCGCAACCAACCAATTCCCTTGCCCCGCACCGTCTTCGGTCGCGGGGCTTTTTTTGTCCAGGGACCTCAGATACCTTGATGTGAAAGGGTTGCCGAAGCAAATCCGCCTCGCATGAAGGACCGAAATGACCATGCTCCCAGCGTACTCCGCGCCAATCGCCCTGGCGCTTGCAGCCCTTTGCGCACCGGCGCAGGCCGCGACGTGGCAAATCTGCGATATCCAGCTGCACGTCACCGAAGTGGTGAAACGGCCCACGCCGAAGCTCCAGGCCAAAGTCCTGGAGGTGCGCCCGGCCTCGCCCAGTGTGGAGTGCCCTGAAGAGGGCGCGGTGATCAGCTTCATTCCGGAAACCGCCGACTACCAGGCCACGCTGCCACGCCGCAAATGGCCCGGGAAAGGCCAGGCGATCCGGATCA
Organism: Pseudomonas sp. AGC41; assembly: GCF_057334555.1. Lineage (NCBI taxonomy): Bacteria > Pseudomonadati > Pseudomonadota > Gammaproteobacteria > Pseudomonadales > Pseudomonadaceae > Pseudomonas > Pseudomonas sp. AGC41. The sequence goes on along the minus strand of NZ_JBHFJB010000102.1, from coordinate 10,700 downwards.
AGTACCGCTATCTGGATGGGATCTGCAAGGGCGACGGCAACGAATATCCTTGCCGTATCGAGCATTATCCGTTTGTGGCTCGATGAAAAAGTCGCCCATCGGACGTCCAGCAGTCGGAGCATTCACAACGCCAGGTCCGGGTCGGAGTCGCTGTGCTTCTGGCCTACCGGGTCGCTGTTGGTCGGGGCGTTCGACTCGGCGTTGCCACGAATGTCCGGAGGCGGCGCCAGTTTCAGCACATCGCTGGTGTATTTCCATGCCTCGTAGACACGGTCAGGATCATCGTTAAGCCGCGTCCCGTAACTGGGAATGATCTGATGCAGTTTTTCCTGCCAGGCCGGGGAAGCGACCTTGTCCTTGAAGACCCGCTGCATCACTTCCAGCATGATCGGGGCCGCCGTCGATGCGCCAGGGGATGCGCCCAGCAGGCCGGCAATGCTGCCGTCCTGGGAGGCCACCACTTCGGTGCCCAGCTTGAGTACGCCACCTTTTTCTTCATCGCGCTTGATCACCTGCACGCGCTGGCCGGCTTGCCAGAGGCGCCAGTCTTCCTTCCGGGCCTGGGGAAAATATTCCTGCAAGGCCTTGAACCGATCATCGTCGGAAAGCATGAGCTGGCCGGCCAGGTATTCAACCAGTGGGTATTGCTCGATGCCTACTTTGGTCATCGGCCAGATATTGTGCGGGGTCATGCTGGTGAAAAGGTCGAAATACGAGCCTTCCTTGAGGAATTTGGTCGAGAAAGTCGCAAACGGACCAAAGAGGATGACGCGCTTGCCATCCAGCACGCGTGTGTCCAGGTGCGGCACTGACATCGGTGGCGCGCCGGTGGAAGCGATGCCGTAGGCCTTGGCCATGTGTCGCTCGGCAATGCCAGGGTTCTCGGCGACCAGGAACGAGCCGCCGACCGGGAACCCAGCGTAGTCGTCTGCCTCCGAGATGCCCGATTCCTGTAGCAGATGCAGTGCGCCGCCGCCGGCGCCAATGAATACGAACCTGGCGTCGGTGGTGGTTGTTTCGCCGTCCTTGAGGTTCTTGTATTCCACGCGCCAGGTACCGTCGTCATTGCGGGTGATGTCGCGCACCTCGCTGGAAAGCTTCAGGCTGAAGTTGGGCCTGCTCTGCAAGTAGCTGACGTACTGGCGGGTGATTTCGCCAAAATTCACATCGGTGCCGATCGGCGTCCAGGTGGCCGCAAGCTTCTGGTTCGGATCGCGGCCTTCCATCATCAAGGGCACCCATTTCCTGATCTGCTCCGGGTCCTCTGAATACTGCATCGGCCGGAACAACGGGCTCGCTTGCAGCGCCTCGTAACGTTTCCTGAGGAATTTGATGTTGTCGTCGCCCCAGACAAAACTCATGTGCGGGGTGGAGTTGATGAACGAGGGAGGGTTCTTCAGCACGTTGTGGCGAACCTGCCAGGCCAGGAATTGGCGGGTGATCTGGAAGGCTTCGTTGATCTCGATGGCCTTGGCAATGTTGACGTTGCCCTGGTCGTCCATCGGCGTGTAATTGAGCTCCGCCAGTGCCGAATGCCCGGTGCCGGCGTTGTTCCAGCCGTTGGAGCTTTCTTCGGCCACCGCGTCCAGGCGCTCGACCATTTCCATCGACCAGCCAGGCTCAAGCTCGTTGAGCCAGATGCCCAGCGTCGAACTCATGATGCCGCCGCCCACCAGCAGCACGTCGACCTTCTTCGTTTCCGCCGCCTGGGCACCGTTGACGCCTGACAAGAGGGCAGCGCCCAGCAGGAGCGCAGTAATGATTCTGTTCATAGTTCCATCCTCGGCGACCCGAGGAGTCGCTCGTTGACCAATTGACGCAACCGACCTTGTGTTGACCCGCCTGGAGAAAGGACTGTTCAGCAACCTGGCGGGAGCGAGTGACGAAAGGCACCCTGGCCTTCGCAGCGGAGGGTTTGACGACCCGAGGGAGACGCGGCATAGTGCGCTCGATTGTGTATGTTCATGCTCGTTTATGCAGGTTTGGCTGTCATGAGTGCTACCCACGAAGTGTTTCCCGGCGAACGCCAACGCTTGATCAGCGAGCGGCTCGCCCTATATGGCCGCGTCATCGCGGCTGATCTGGCCAGCGAATTCAACGTCTCTGAACATTCGATACGTCGGGACCTGGGCACATTGGCGGCGGCGGGCTTGTGCAAGCGCGTCTATGGCGGCGCGATTCGCTTGCCGGCCGCCGAAGCGCCGATCGATGTGCGGATCCACCAGGATCCAGCGCGCAAGGATAGCCTTGGCCAAGCGGCAGCCGCGCTGCTCAGCGCAGGCCAGCATGTATTCCTGGATGCCGGCTCGACCAACCTGGCCATTGCCCGCGCCATCGACCCGGGGCTGCAATTGACGCTCAGCACCAACTCCCCGTTGATCGCGGTGGAACTGATGAAGCTGCCCCGCGCCGAGGTCATTCTGCTCGGCGGTCGCATGAATCGCGTCGCGGGCGGGGCGATCGGTCTGGCCGCCGTCCAGCAATTGCGCCAGTTCAATTTCGATTTGTGTTTTGTCGGGGCCTGCGCCATCGACCCGGACAATGGCGTCACGGCGTTTGGCCTGGACGACGCCGAGTTCAAGCGCGCGGTGGTCGCGGCCAGCGGTCAGGTGGTGGTGGCGGTGACCAACCAGAAGCTGTCCAGCGTCGCTCATTATCAAGTGGCTTCTTGTGAAGAGGTGACCACGCTGGTGGTGGAGCAGGACGCCCCGCAAGAGCGACTCGGCCCCTTTTTCGAGCGAATCTCCAAAGTCGTGAGGGCACTCGAGAAGCAATAACGCAAGGCAAGGGGATCCGACCCATTGTCCGCCAGACGATTTACGTCTAGTTTGCTGGCCCATCATAAGTACAAAAGTCAGGAGTCATCGATGCAACCGATTCGTCTCGGCCTGGTGGGCTACGGCAAGATCGCCCAGGATCAACACGTTCCCGCCATCCAGGCCAACCCCGCGTTCGAACTGGTGGCGGTCGCCACGCAAGGCAAGCCCTGCGCCGGTGTGGAGAATTTCCAGTCGTTGGGCGAGTTGCTGGAAAACGGTCCGCACGTCGATGCGATTGCCTTTTGCACGCCGCCGCAAGGGCGATTCGGCCTGGTCCGGCAGGCGCTGGCGGCCGGCAAGCATGTGCTGGTGGAAAAACCGCCCTGTGCCACCCTGGGCGAGGCGATGGCGCTGGTGGAGCAGGCGAGTGAGCAAGGCGTCAGCGGCCTGTTCGCCTGGCATTCGCGTTACGCCCCGGGCATCGAGGTTGCCCGCGACTGGCTCGCCAGCCGCACGCTGCAAAGCGTCCGGATCGACTGGAAGGAAGACGTGCGCAAATGGCACCCCGGCCAGGCGTGGATTTGGCAACCGGGCGGCCTCGGGGTCTTTGATCCGGGCATCAACGCCTTGTCGATTGTCACCCATCTGCTGCCGCTGGCGCTGTTCGTCGAGTCGGCCGAGCTGCGCGTTCCCGACAATTGCCAGTCACCGATTGCCGCGAGCATCAGGATGTCGGATGCCCGCCATCTCGATATCCGCGCCGAATTCGACTTCGACCATGGCCATGATGAGCTCTGGAGCATCGAGATTCGCTGCACCGAAGGCGTCTTGCGACTGGACAACGGCGGCGCGTTGTTGAGTATCGACGGCGTGCGCCAGGCGGTGTCGGAGGAGGGCGAGTACGCGGCGGTGTACCGGCATTTCCAGCAGTTGATCGGTCACAAGGCCAGCGACATGGACCTGCAACCGCTGCGCCTGGTTGCGGACAGCTTTTTCGTCGGCAGCCGGACGTTGGTCGAGCCGTTCTACGACTGAATGGCGAGCGTGCCCATTCTCGTGAGGGGATGGGCACGCGGCCTGCTATCGATGTATTTCGGCAACCGACATGGTGAAGATCAGCTTCGACTTGCCGGCATTGGAGTACGTGTGCGCCACGTCGGTTTTCGCGACCGCCGAGCTACCGGCGGGGATGACCAGTTCCGTTTCTCCCACCACACATTTCAGTGTGCCTTTTTCTACATGGAACAGCTCAAGCGTGCCTTGAGGGTGTCCGGCCGAGGCGAAGGTTTCGCCGGGAAACATTTCCCAGCGCCACAGCTCGATCATGTTCGGGCCTGGAGTACCGGCCAGCAGGCGCGCGCTGCCGCCCAGCTCTCCGGTCCAGAGCGTGGGAATGTCCTGGCTGTCGATGACATGGGCCGAGGGCGCTTCTGCCACGTTGACGATGTCGGCCACCGAAAGGCCCAACGCCGCGGCGATCTTGCACAGGATGCCGATGCTCGGGTTGGCCGTGCATTTCTCGATTTCCACCACCATCCCTTTGCTCACGCCTGAGCGCCGGGACAGTTCGTCCAGGGTGATTTTCTGAGTCTTGCGTGCCTGCTTGAGCGTGCGCGCAACGGCCAGGCTCACCGCGTGGGCGTCGGCGCCAGGGGCGGTCGATAGAGGGCTGTTCAGGGGCATCACCAAGGATCGCGACAAATGTGCCAGGGATTCTCGGCGTTTGGCGGGGATGGCGTCAATCGGCTCATCGTATTTTGATGACCAAAAAGTCGATATATTGACTTTGGTGGCCGGCGGTGACTAGCATGAAAACCGATTTTGAATTGCTGGAGAATGCTGATGCTGTCGGTACAGCCGTTGATCGACCAAGCCGTTGCCGAGCTGGCGCCGGGGTTCAGGGCGCTGAGCATCGTCGCGTTAGCGGCGCCGCTTACCGATCCCGACGTCGCTCGCGCCGCGTTGGATCGAGCCTGTCAATCGGTGCTCGCGGGCGGGCCGGCCTGGGCGGAGGCCCATTTGCAGCAGTGGGCGCAAACGTTCCGGTTGTTCGGCGCCAAGCCGCAACGCACGCCTTGTTCAGCCGAAGCGTTGCGCAAGCGGGTGCTGCGCGACGGCGGCTTGCCGAGCCTTGATCCCGTCGTTGACCTCTACAACGCCATCAGTCTCGAATATGCGATCCCGGTGGGCGGGGAGAATATCGAGGCGTACGCAGGCTCGCCGCGACTGGTGATTGCCGAGGGCCGCGAACCGTTCGATACGATGAAAGAGGGCGCGCCTGCCCATGAATACCCCGACGCCGGCGAAGTGGTCTGGCGCGACGACCAGGGCGTGACGTGCCGTCGCTGGAACTGGCGCCAGGGCGTCAGGACCCGCTTGGACGCGGAGGCCCGGCAGATGTGGTTCATCCTCGAAAGCCTGCCGGCGATGCCGCTCGAAGCGCTGACCGAAGCGGGCGACAGGCTGATAGAAGGGTTGCAGGCGATGATGCCCGGTGTGCAGATCGAGAGCATGCTGATCGGGCCCGGAAGCTAAGAACCAAGGTTCGGTTGAACGCTCTTGTGGCGAGGGAGCTTGCTCCCGCTGGTGCGCGA